>JAAZLB010000086.1 GCA_012799535.1 Bacillota bacterium
AGTTGATCCCAGGCGAATAGGGCTGCACCAATAATTCCCCCATTTCCTCCTAATTGGGAACAGAAAATAGGGGTATCTTGAAGGCCATTCATGGCACTAGCCTGAAAACTAGCTTGAATGGACGGTTCTAAGAGGGAATACCACTCTAGGATACTACCACCAAGGATGAATCTTTGGGGATTAAGTAGGTTGGCCAGTGATCCAAGTCCTCGTCCAAGTGCTTCTCCTGCGTTTTTAATGATTTTTTCTGCAGTCTGGTCGCCTTGGGTAGCTCGTTGAAAAACTTCGGGGGAACTTAACTCTTCCTGAAAAGCTTGGCTTGCTTGTTTAGCAATAGCAGTACCTGAGACGTAAAGCTCTAAGCAACCTCGATTGCCACAAGCACAAGGCGGACCTAGGGGATCTAGACTTAGGTGTCCCACATGACCTGCCACCCCATTAGCACCATGAATCAGCTGGCCATTGCTAATAATACCACCACCTAGGCCGGTACCTAGAGTGAGTGAGACGAAGTCTTGGATACCTTGCCCCAATCCCACCTTTAGCTCTGCATAGGCAGAGATTTTACAGTCATTATCTACAAAGGTGGGTAAACCGGTGGCGGTTGCTATAAGATCCTGGAGGGGAATCCCCACCCAGGGGGCGTTAGGGTAGAGACCAGGTAGGTAGCTACCTGTTTTTTGATCTATTTGTCCTGCGGAACCTACTCCCACAGCCACAGCGTGATGTTCTTTTGTCAATTGGGTCGCGACCTTACTTACTTCTTGAAAAAAAGGCTCACCTAAAGACATTTGGCTGGGAAAGCGGGTAGTGGTGATAATCTGTCCTCGAGAATTTACTACAGCGACTCGTGTATTTGTTGCTCCAATGTCAATACCAATTAGATACTCCACGTACTTCTTTCCTCTCTAGTTAAATCTGTAGATCTTTTCCCCAGTAGGCGGCGATACCTAGCATACCTTGTCCCCCGTGGACCGCGAGGGAGGCACCCATCTCTGCTAAGAAAACCTTAGTGCAATCTAGATGTTCTTCCACCTTTGCTTTAAGTTCTAGGGCCTCCTGATAGGCGCCACTATGCATAATAGCTAGTTGAGGGCGTTCTAGGGGGAAGTTTTCTTCCACAAGGGTAATCAGGCGTTGCAAAGCTCTAGGATAAGAACGGGCTTTTTCTACAACATCCACAATTCCGTCCTTCACTCCTAAAATCGGTTTGATCGATAAAATACTGGCAATCATGCGTTTGGCGGAGCTAATTCTCCCACTTTTTTCTAAATACTTCAAGGTAGGAACCGCAACAAAAACCGCGGTTTGTTTCCTCGCTCGTTCAATTATCTCTAGAATTTCCTCCCGACTGCGACCTAGTTGAGCCGCCTGGGCAGCGGCAAGGGCTATAAAGCCTTGGGCCATACCGGCGGTTTCCGAATCTACCACTGTAACAGGTAGTTCTGACTCGCTGGCGGCTAATGTGGCTACACTGACAGTGCCACTACCTTTACTTGTTACATGGATGGAAATGATTTCTTGGGCTCTTTTCGCCACTTGTCGATAGACTTCCAAAAAATCACCAGGGGAAGGTTGTGAGGTAGAAATACTTTGGGCACTATCTAATTGGGCGTAAAATTGCCCCTTATCAAGATCTACTCCTTCCCGATAAAACTGTTGATTGATTTGGATCCCAATGGGGACAATCTCAAGATCTAGTTTTTGGGCCAATTCTAGGGGGATCCCTGCGGAGCTATCTGTTACTACTACAATACGTCCCATTACCTCACCTTCCTCACTTAGCTTTCCTTTCTTTTATACCACCAAAGTTTCCAATTCCCTGCCTATAGTAAAAAAGGAGACCCTACAAAGGGTCTCGCGGTTGAATATTATGTGTGTTGGGCACCACTGAGAGTAGTGAGGCCACCGTCTAGGTTGCGGGCAGTATAGCCTTCTTGCTTGAGGATCCGTTCTGCCACATAGCCCCTAAGTCCAATGGCGCAAAACAGATGAATGGTTTTGTCCTTCGGTAGTTCGTCTAATCTGGTGCGCAACTCTTCTAAGGGGATATGCACTGCATTTGGAATCAGTTCTGTTGGTTTGGCAGTACAGGGGCGTACATCCACAAAAAAGGCTCCCAAGTCGCACAACTCTTGCACATCAGACCATTGATAATGGTTAGAAAGGCCTTCCATAAGGTTCGTGGCAGCAAAACCCAACAAGTTCACAGGATCCTTGGCGGCCCCATAGGGAGGGGCGTAAGCTAGCTCTAGTTCTTGCAAATCTTCTACAGTTAGATCTGCATAAATTGCGGTGGCTAATACATCGATCCGTTTATCTACGCCGGCGCCGCCTACACCTTGGGCACCATAGATTCTCCCAGTTTTAGGATCAAAGGTGAGCTTTAAAGCCATGGCTTCAGCACCAGGGTAATATTCTACATGAGATTCACCGTGAATGTGGACAACTTCGTAATCTATACCCCTTTGCCGCAAGGTCTTTTCATTATTTCCCACAGAAGCAACAGTCAAATCAAAAACTTGGGCAATTGCTGTACCCATGGTACCTCTGTAAGTACGTTTCTTACCAGCAATATTATCAGCTACTAAGCGCCCTTGTTTGTTCGCTGGCCCTGCGAGAGGGACTAGGGTCTGGGCACCACTAATGGGGCATTGTACTTCTACCGCATCCCCAATAGCATAGATAAAGGGATCCGAAGTGAGCATGGTTTGGTCCACCTTAATGCCACCGGTGGTACCTAGTTCGAGACCAGCGGATTTTGCTAACTGTACTTCTGGACGAACCCCGATGGCCAGGATGGTTAGATCACTAGCAAGTCTTTGTCCACTTTGCAGCTGGATATCTTGACCTTCGCCGTGGAAAGCTTTAACTCCATCGGAAAGGATGAGGTTGACCCCTTTGCTCCGAAGGTGTTCGTGCACCAAGCAAGCCATTTCAAAATCAATGGGGGCCATTACTTGGGGAAGCATTTCTACCACTGACACTTCTAAACCGCGGTGTTGAAGGTTTTCTGCCATTTCTAGGCCTATAAATCCACCCCCAACCACTACAGCCCGCTTGGGAGCCTTGGTCTCAATAAAACCATTAATTGCATCTGTGTCGGGAATGGTGCGGACAGTAAACACATTCTTGGCTTCCTTTAGGCCAGGAATGGGCGGAGCTACAGGGTTGGCACCTGGCGAAAGTACTAGATAATCGTAGGATTCAGTATAGGTCACACCTGTTTCTAGGTTTCGTGCTGTAATCTCTTTTTTCTCAGGATCTATACTTTGCACTTCTGTACGAATACGAATGTCAAGATTGAAACGGGATTCCATTCCTTCAACTGTTTGCACAAGCAAGTGGGATCGTTCAGGGATTACTCCACCAACATAATAGGGTAACCCGCAATTAGCAAAGGAGATGTGTTCGCCCCTTTCTACCAAAATAATCTCAGCTTGCTCATGTAGGCGACGCAAACGGGCGGCAGTGGAGGCTCCACCAGCTACTCCACCTACAATGATGATCTTTTTACTCATGTTCTTCAACACCCTTTTCTAAAAATAATATTTCCAAGATTGCCCTAGCTTCAGGATCAACTAATTGATAATGGACCTCTAGTCCTTGGCGAGTCCCTTCCACAATCCCCATACGCCTCAAACGGGCTAGATGTTGGGAAATGGTGGATTGGGGGAGATGAAGGCAGGCTTGAATTTCACTTGGACAACAGGGACCTTGCACCATTAAACCTCGAAGAATACAAAGACGAACTGGATGGGCCAAGCTTTTCAGTAGTTCTGCCTTAGTTTCTAGGAGACGTTCTTCATATTGGAAGGCCATAATTTCCTCCTTGGCTTCGTAATATCCATATATTACAATAATACGATATAGTTCTTGTAATGGCAAGTTTATTTTCTTCTGTGAAAAGAATAGATTTTGCGTGTGGAGAAGTGGGAACGGAGTAGTTGAATTGTTTGGGTGAAAATCGTGCTAGAAGGGGAAAAATGGGATAATTCGCCCTTCGACTCTGGAGGCTTCTCTTGTTAGAATGAGGGTGAGGAGAACGGAATTCACGGTGTTGCTTGGGGCAGAATGGAGTATCGATGAATTGAGCACCCCCGTCATTCCTCGTTTCCTCGAAGTTCATATAGAAGGAGGGATTGATGTGGGACAAAAGAAATCGGCCCCAAAAGCAGCACCTAAAAAGCCACAGGCACCTGCTAAAGGTGGCAAAAAGTAAGTAAAGTCTAATCGATAATGAAAAAGCTCCAGGGGATTTGATTCCCTGGAGCTTTTCAGTATAAGTGAGATTAAGTTTGCACAGTTTCTTGGGTGAGGTTTTGCACCCAATTGAAGCGATTCACTTTCACAACTGCTACTAGGCATTTGAGAATCTGATCTGATTTGAGACACATAAAGACGATTACCGGATGGGCGTTGAATACAAAAGCGGCCAAGTAAGCGGAAGGCAGTACCACAAGCCATACAAAGATTAAGTCATTAATTAAGACGAAATAGATAGAGCCTCCTGCTCGAACGATTCCTGTCAAAACCGACATTTGGTAAGAAGTACCCACAATCATCACAGATAAAACAGTCAAAAATTGCTTGGCCATGACCATTGTTTCTGGGGTAAGATTGTACAAAAGGAGGATATAGTCGGATACAAGGTATAAGAGTGCTCCCGAACAGGCACCTACGAAAAGGAATAAGATCTGCAGTTGCTTGGTGTAGGTTCTGAGTAGCTCGTATTCCTGAGCCCCTACTGTTTGCCCAACAATTACCGCGGAAGCGGCTGCAGTACCGTAAACCCCTACAGCTACCATGGAAAATAAATTATTAGCAATGGAAACTGAGGCGAGTGCGGTGGGGCCGAGACGTCCTAAGATGGCTCCTTGTATGGCAAGATTAATCCCCCAGAAAATATCTCCTAAAATCACGGGAAAGCCAAAGCGAAAAAAGTCTCCTACTAAGTTCCGGTGGGATTGTCTGAAGTGACTAAACCTCAGGTTGAGGCGTTGGTCCAGAACACGCACATAGAAAATCATAATGGGTGTTTCTACCATACGGGCGATCAGGGTGGCTAGCGCGGCCCCTTGAATTCCTAAGGCTGGTGCCCCAAGGTTTCCGAAGATGAAAACCCAATTTAGGCCTACATTGATAAAAAAAGTAATGATCGAAAGTACCAAGCCGATACGTACTTGTTCTACACAGCGCATGGAGGCAATTAAAATCTGGGTTACAGTAAAAAACACATATGTGTAGCGGATGACCTGTAAATAATGCCAGGCTTCCTGTTTAACCCCAGGGTCGTTAGTAAAAAAACCTAAGATTTCCATGGGGAAAAGAAGGGTGGCAACTAAGAAAACTATTCCGGCCCCTAAACTAAATTTAAGGGCAATGGTCACAATGGCCCGGGTGTTCTCTGGGTCTTTTTTACCCCAATACTGGGAAGCCAAGATCACCAAAGCTGCTCCGAGACCAGTAACTAGCATATGTAGAATGTTTTGAAGTTGATTGGCTACATACACTCCTGAAAGGGCTAATTCGCCTAGGGAACCGACCATGAGATTGTCAGCCATTCCTACGGCATAAGTAATGATACTTTGCAGGGCCATGGGAGCCGCTAATAAAAGAACACGTTTATATAGCTTGGGCACAATATTCCTCTTTTCTTATGTGAGCGGATTAGATTCTTTAAGTAAGGCTAAAGCCTTTGCCGCGGGAATGGGTGGAGAATAGTAATAGCCTTGAAAGCGATCACAGTTGTGTTTTCTCAGATATTCTAGCTGGTCAATTGTTTCAACACCCTCCGCTACTACCTGCAAATCGAGATTTTTTCCAATGGCTATAATCTGGCTTGTTAAAAAAGAGTCCTTGGAATTTTCGGGGATGTGATCAATGAAGCTCTTATCTATTTTCAACGTATCAAGGGGTAAGACCTTGAGGTAACTTAGGGAAGAATAGCCCTTGCCAAAATCATCTAGGGCCATCTTTACCCCAATTGCTCGTAAGGCCTCTATTTGTTGATCAATTAGATCATAGGATTCCATTAGCACTGACTCAGTAATTTCGAGACGAAGAAAGGCAGGATCTAATCCCACTTCTGCTAAAATCTTTTGTACCCTTTGGGGAAAATTAAATCGACTAAACTGTGCAATGGAAACGTTTACTGAGATACAGGTGTGAGTGTAGCCTAGTTCATGGACCTGTTTAAGAAAAGTGCAAGCTTCGCGTAAAATCCACTCACCCATGGGAATAATTAAGCCAGTATACTCTGCTACCGCAATCACTTGTTCAACATTTCCACTAATTGCCTCCTGTGGTTCCCAACGTAGTAAGGCTTCAAATCCACTGATTTTTTCGTAGGGCAGGACCACTTCTGGCTGATAGAAAAGGGTAAGCTTATTCTGTTCCATGGCATGTCTTAGTTCTTGCTCTATTATGACCCGATTCATTGTCCCTTCAGAAAGCTGCCGATGGTAAACAGTGTAACAATTGCCACCTCGCTTTTTGCTGTCATGCATAGCTAAATCTGCAAAGCGAATTAGATCCGCACTAGTCCATTGTTCATTGTGGGTGTGGGCAATGCCTATGCTAGGAGTTAAATGGACTAACCCCTTCGCATACTCAAATGGTTCCCTAAAACTAATTACGATTTCTTTAGCTAGCTTTTGGGCTTCTTGTTCCGAATGACAAGGGACGATCACTATAAACTCATCACCGCCAAAGCGATAGACTGTACCCCGTTCGTGAAGGATATCCAAAAGGCGATTGGCCACCAGTTGTAACAGGCGGTCGCCTGCCTCGTGACTACGGAAGTCATTCACATCTTTAAAGTTGTCTAGATCTACAAAAAAGAGGGCCAAAGCCTCTTTTTGCTCTAAAGCGGCCTCTAAATCTCGTTGGAGAGAAAGGCGATTAGGCAGTGTAGTCAGGACATCGAAATAGGCTAAGTAATGGAGGCGTTCTTGGTATTCTTTGTTATCCTCTAGCTGCTGACGTAGTCTTTGCTCTGATAGTTCCAGTTGTCCGTGAATGTGTCTCAGTTCTTCATAGCTTTCTTGGCGACATTGCTCATATTTGCTGGCTTGGCTAAAGGCATATGAAATCAACACGAAAAGTAGGAGGCTAGTGACTAATACGTATACCCAACCCTTGATCATGTTGGCAAAGGCGAGGTGCTCAGGATTGGTGATCAGAGTTTTAAGGACCCAGTCGGAAAAGAAGACCCAAAGTAACCCTAAGGTTCCGTAGAGGAGAGTGATCATCCAAGCTGTTTTCTTAGGATCCACAGGTAGGGTTTCTCGATTTTTTGGTGATTTATGCATTCTTAGCTTCACAAAATCCATTCCTTCCTAAGCGCTCCATCAACTTACTAGCTTCTCGGGGGTATTCCTCCCAGGGTATTGGCCTCGCGAAATAATAGCCTTGGGCCTCGTTACAACCCATTTCACACAAAAGTTGCATTTGTTCCTTTCGTTCCACACCTTCCGCAACTACAGTCATAGATAGATTGTGACCCATTCCTACTATGGCCCGGACAAGTGCCTGGCTCCGTTCATCTTGATCTAGGAAATGGATGAAGGTCCGATCAATTTTAATGGTTTCTACTGGATATCTAACTAAATATTCTAAGCTAGAATATGCCGTTCCAAAGTCATCTATGGCTAAAGGAACACCCATAGTACGCAATTCATGAAAATTGTGGAGGACCTGTGGAGTGGGAGATAGCATGGCTTCCTCTGTAATCTCGAGCCTTAATAGGGAATCGCTATAATGGTTTGTTAAAACAGATCGTACTAGGGCAGGGAAGTGGGGTGAGCGGAAATGGTTGGCAGAAATGTTCACCGCAACCCAGCCTAGATCCATACCCTGACTTAGCCACTCCCTATGTTGTGTACAGACTGTTTCTAGCATGTATTCGCCTATTTGTTCAATGAACCCACCTTGTTCCACAGCATCAAGAAACTCACCGGGAGCTAAAAGGCCCCGGACAGGGTGCCGCCAGCGAATGAGAGCTTCCTTACCCACGATGGTTCGGGATTTTAGATCAATAATGGGCTGGTAAAAGACAGTAAACTGTTCCAGTTCAAAAGCTGCCCGAATTTCTGTCTGAAAGCGGAGGCGATCCATGATCAGATGATGTGTAGTAGGGTTGTATAATTTCAACTGCTCGCTTAAACTACGTTCTGCCTCATACAGGGCTGCTCTTGCTTGCTGATAAAACACTTCCGAATTAACGGATTCATCTGGCTCACTAATGGTGATACCACTAAAAAGGCGAATCTGTAATTTTTGCTCAGTCATGTGCAAAGGTTGACTAAGGAGTCCATCCAGTTGGTCTACAACCCTTAATACTCCACGGGCAGTAGAGGGGATGATCACACCAAATTCTCCCTCTGCGATTCGAGCAACTACTAGGTCTTTTTCTCCCATTCTGGTTAGAATTTCTGCTACTTTGATCAAAACCTCATCGGTGGTCTCTGGTCCCAATAAGGTCTTTAACTCAGATAGACCTCGTATAGATACTAAAGCGAGAATTACCACTGGGTTTTTCTCTAGGCTTTTACTCAAATAGTCCATGAAATATTGGCGGTTGGGTAGGCCAGTAAGGGGATCGTAATAAGTCATGGTTCCAATAGTGTCCATCATGCGGTTAAAAGAAGCACCAGTTTCCCCCAATTCATCCGTTCTGCCAACTGTGGCTCGCACAGTAAGATCACCTTCAGAACCACGCTTGAAAATCTCTTTCAGCTCCATAATAGGGTCTGTAACGCTTTTAGAGAACCATAGACCCATTCGAAAAACTAAGAACACACAAACGACACCTACTAAGAGTAAATAAGTGAGTAGGCGTCGTATAGGTTCTTTAAAATAGGCGGTAGGAATCTGGGCGATTACATACCAATCTTCATTCGGAAAGGATGAAAAAAACGTCCGGTATTCTGTTCCATTTACCGTGTAGGTGAAGGTACCAGAGGTTTGATCTCTATAAATATCCCAAGGAGGATAATAATCTTGAATGCGCTTTGTCATAATTAACTCTGGGTCGGGATGGACTAGGAAATAGCCATCACTATCCACCATAAATAATTCGCCACCTGGATAGCCCAAACTGAGTTCACTAACACCACCGTAAATCCCCTCTAGCCCCATGGATAGGCCTAAAACGCCTGTGATTTCAGTTTTAAGTTCATTCCAGATGGGGGTGGCCACTACTACTATTTTTTCGCCGGTGGAGCGGGAGAACACTGGTTCTGAAATCACAGTCTTTCCTGCCATGGCTTGGGCGAAATAACTACGATCTCCCACATTACCAGCGGAACGCTGCAATGTAGTGCTATACTCACCGTCAGGAGTTGCAACGAAAAAGATCAGATAATAATCTGGAGCTTCTTGGATTTGCCTCTGTAGAAAAGACTCGATTTGCCCCCAATCCCCCGTTTCTAAAATAGGGGAATTTGCTAACTGCTTTAATTCTTGCATACGCTCTTGTTTCCACAGATCAACCATTTGGGCACGGGAGTTGACTAGGGCAAAGGAATTTTCTTCTACGAGATTGTCTACCAGTGAACTAGAAAGAAATCCAGTTAGACCAATAATGATTACTGCTAATACTAAAACGAGGGAGATAAAGGTAACTAAGACCCGTCGTCTAACACTACCAGATAACCACTGGAACACAAGAGCACCCCCCGTCGTGAGTGTTTCAGTGATTGAATTCGACAGAAGGCGACAAATTCCTTTCCAACTTCTACAACAGTGGGGCGATCAGTCTCAGTACTGACCATTTGAATCTGCGATACAAAGGCAGGTTACCGTATTCCTCTAAGCTCATTTCTGCGCAAACTTGTACTGTTTCTAAAAAGTCCTCGCGGACCTGGATTACACTTGGGGTGTTATAAAGCCACACTCCATTTTCAAAGTGCAAATAAAGGCTACGATAATCTAGGTTAATACTACCCACAACCGCAACCTCATCATCGGCCACAATAGCTTTAGAGTGCATGAATCCTGGAATGTACTCATAGATCCGCACCCCACTTTTCAACAATTCTGCATAGTAAGAACGGGTTACAGCGTGGACTATGGTTTTATCTGCCACATGGGGGGTCATAATCCGCACATCTACTCCGGATTTCGCAGCTATACTAAGGGCGTTTACCATTTCAATGTCTAAAATCAAATAAGGTGAATAGATGTAAATGTAATCCTTGGCTTGGCTAATTATGTTAAGATAGACAGTTTCTCCAACTGGTTCCCCATCAAAGGGATTGTCACTAAAGGGTTGGATATATCCTGGTTGCTCCACAGGGATTTCTGGGATGGTGGTAGGTCTGAACAGATCCAGGTCTTCTGTTGTGCCCCCAGTATACTCCCACATGGTCAAGAACATCACAGTTAGGGACCAGGCCGCTTCGCCCTTGAGTAAAAACCCCGAGTCTTTCCAATGGCCAAATCTTTCAATGACGTTAATATATTCGTCCGCGAGGTTAATGCCTCCAGTAAATGCTGTATGGCCATCAATGATTGTCATCTTACGGTGATCCCGGTTGTTTTGACGGGCCGAGAGGGTGGGGGTGAAGGGATGAAAACGGGCTACTTTGATTCCCAGTGCCTCCAGTTTCTGATCATACTTTGGTGGAAGTCGAAATGCACAGCCTAAATCATCGTAAATCAGGCGGACATCAACACCTTCTTGAGCTTTTTCTACTAAAATCTCTAAAATGCTATTCCACATGATTCCTTCGTTGATGATAAAGTACTCCATGAAGATATAATGTTCCGCCTTACGCAATTCTTCAAGCATAACCTCGAAAACTAGTTCCCCTACAGGGTAGTACTGGGAATATGTATGACGATAAAGGGGAAAGGCAGCATTATCCTGAATATAGCGGGCCTGGTTAGCAGCCCCCTTATCGATCGCGGACAATTCCTGAACAATGGGTTCACTGAAGCTCAGGCTTTCATGGCCATGGAGGCGCACTTGCTCCATTTTCCGTTTCATCCTTTGATCGATCCGCCTGTTACCAAACATGAGGTAAAAGAGGCCTCCAAAAATGGGAAAGAGCATGATTGTGATGATCCAAGCAATCTTATAGCCCGACTTACTATTACTACTGACAATGACTATTACTGCCACTGCACTAATTAGGGTAGTGAACAGATAAAACTGGGGGAAATAATTGCCAAAGCGACCGATCATTAGGATTAAGGCCACGAGTTGGAT
>JAAZLB010000087.1 GCA_012799535.1 Bacillota bacterium
CTCTGCAACTTAGTAAGCTTGTCCTTTTGATAAAAAGTCATGTCCCCCCTAATGCTTCTCCTGGCTAGAGGAGCCTTAAAGAGGCGAACGGGGATTGGAGTTGAGTCTCCCCTCCTAGAATTCACAGATTTAGTTTCTAAATGACCAGATATATGGGCAAAGCGGGTAGAAAATACCTTTTCCTCCTCAATTTTCAAAAGAATTGTGGAGAGCTCTTCTCCTTCAAATAGGGTTGAGAACCGATCTAAAGTGGCAAAATAGAGTTCTTGGGTATAATCGAAGCGCTCTTTGTTCTTTCGCCAGTGGTTCATCTCCTGAACAAACCGAGATGAGACTTCATCCATCACCACTTGGGCATCTCCTAAAGTGAATCTCGAATAAATATAGCAATAGGCAGCGGCTAGTGCTGCAGAGCGGAGGAGCATGTTAGGATCGATATGCCCAATGTTATCTGCACTGGTGTGGTAGGTCTTATCTGGCCACTGGGTTAAGGCAACAGTGGGAATATCTATAGTAGGGTCAGAGAGAATATAGTGATCACTACCAAAGACAAAGGGAACCTTGACACTCAAAAATAAAGGAACATATCTATCCTTACCACCAAAGGCACATTCTTGAGCTAGTTGGTTCATGATTAGGCTAGCAAGATCCCCCGAAAAAGAATGGGCGCAATCGGGGGTATCCACAATTATGCTAGGACCTGCATTACCGTCTTGGTAGGCCCCCACCATATCAAGATTTATGCCTGCCTTGATCTTAGTAAGTCTGTCCTCGTTTTCTTGTAAGAAGGCGTAGGTCCCGGTAAACTCAGGCATCAACAAAAGTCGTATGCTCCTTTGGGGCCGAGGAAGAGTGCCATTTTCAATCAGTCTACCTAAAACGCACATGGCCTCCATGGCCGCTCCTACACCTGATGCATTATCATTTACACTAGAGCGGGGATGGCATAAATGGGCAACCATCAAGATTTCTTCATCTGTAGTGCCTGGAATTAGAGCTTCCACATTTTCGATGAAACCTTCAGTTAATGTTGAGGAAATCTTAAACCGGGCCTGGGGAGTTCGTCCCTCAGCTATCCCGGCCTCACAAGCTTCCCGGAGTCTTTTGCCACTATGGGGAGAGATGGCAAAGCCACAAAGCTTGTCTTCTTGTTCTGGACTATAAATATGGAAGCTGAGATTAGCGTGGGCGTGAGCCATTTGTTCATCTTCTGCCATATTTGTCCGCACAGGCTTGATCTCTGGCATGGATACTGTTATGATACCTAGTGCTCCCAGCTCCAGGGCCCGTGTGGACCATTTGTCAAAATCGTTTTCTACAAAGAGCAGCGCTCCCTGGAGGGGTGTCTTAAAATCTGCAGGCATGATATGATCTTCCACGTAAATAATGGGGACTTCTTGGTTAGAGAAATCCTTAGCAGCACTACGCTGAATGATGGACATTTCTTCACGATTAAAATCAGCAAGGCGTTCTTCCCATGGTGCGGTGATCTCCAGCCAGGCTTCTTCGCAATTCCATTCTTTAAATAGTTTCTGGGTAAAACAAGAGGTTTTCCCATCTGCAGGATAGCTCTGTATCTGTACATCTACACCGTTTTCACGCAAAAGATCTGCCCCGCAACGAGCAGCAGCTCTATAGCCTTGGGAGGCTTGAATTCTGTGAAAGTTTGCTATTTCTTCAACAAAGCTAAGTGCCTTTTCACCGCTACAGTTGCTTTTGATTATTTCTACACACTCTTGTAAGGTGAGGGCTGTGGTAAGTTTATGCATTAAAAACATCCTTCTAGAAAGACTTTTCCTCCGATAATATTCCCTAGTATATCACAGCTCTTTTCGAAAAGGCGGAAAAGGGGAGAATTCGAAATACTCCACCTGGTGCCAAAATCCCCCTTTGCTCCCAACTTGTTTTCAAACCCTATTAATGATAGACTCTTTATGGAAACATAATGTTAGAGGAGAGGAGCAGCTTGGGAGCTATTGTTAGTAAAATCCAGAGACTGAATACGGTTTTTAGTAAATCAGCCACTACACTCATTCCCCTTGAGGCTCTCTGTGACGAGCTTTGCAGCATTTTAGAGTGTAATATCTTTCTATTTGACACTGGGGGACATATCTTCACCTACTCTGTAGCAGATAAATTTGTCTGTCCATACACCGAGCGTTCCCTTCTCAAGGAAGAACTTCCCCAATACTATATGGAACTGTTCAATAAAAACAATGAGAGTGTCACGAATATTTATGAGCATCAACCTTGGTGTTCTTACGAAGATGTGGGAAATTGTCTGTTCAGCAATAGGTACTACTCCATCTATCCCATTTTCTCCAATTTTGAAAAAGTGGCTGGCATATTATTTATTAGATATGAAACTCCTTTTTCTGAATCAGATAAGATTTTGTGTGAATATACCTGTGCCATAGTCACTATAGAGATGCTACGGCAAGAGCAAGAGAGAATCCAACGTAACTCCATGGAGATTGCCCGGGCCAAATTGGGGGTAAGATTTCTCACCTTTAGTGAGAAAAAGGCCGCCCGTGCTGTGCTGCAAGATATTCAGTGGGATAAAGGTGAGGTGTTTCTCAATTCTATAGCATCTAAGACCTTTACAACCCCCTCTACAGTATCTGCTGCCCTGCAAAAGTTAGAATTAGCATCACTAATAGTTACAGAGACTAGGGGCGTAAAAGGAAAGTATATAGAGCTTATTAATCCTAACCTAAGGAACGAACTTGGGGTTATGTAGAATAATCAAAAACCCACCCCCTAAATTTAGGGAGTGGGTTTTACTCTTGTGAAAACCTGCGTCAGGTGGGTTTTCTTACTATTTCATGAAAGCGTCTAACATCCACATGGTCTTTACTCCATATTTAATCTAAGGCCCGCCGTACATCTGCAATCATCTGCCAGGTGGCCTCTAGACCACCTGTGGCCACATACCAAACTGGAGAATTCAAGTAAATTATCCTATCGTTTTGGGCAGCCTTAGTCATCTTAACTAGTGAAACATCCAGTACTTGCTGAGCAGAGATACTACCGCCTACTATGGCATTACGATCCAATACTAAGAGCAAATCAGGGTTAATCTTTAATAAATACTCAAAGGAGACATTCTGTCCATGGTTTGCCTGTTCAATTTGGGGATCAGCTGGGACAAACCCAAACTCCTTGTGCACTACACCAAAACGAGAATCAGGCCCATAAGCGTTTAAAGTCCCTTCACTAACCATTAAAAACAAAGTACGTAAACCACTAGCTACAGCTTGCTGCTGAATTTCTTCGAAGGCGTCATTCAACTCTCGAAGCTGTGTTTCAACAAATTCTTCTTTACCAAAAATCTCTCCTAGCAATTGCAGATTATTGGTTACAGAACGAGCATAATCCTGAGCATCAATAGTTAAATAGACTGTAGGGGCAATCCGATTTAACTCCCCAAATTGATCCGCCTGTCGTCCAGAAATAAAGATTACATCTGGGTCCAGTTCATAAATTCGTTCAAAGTTTGGTTCAAACAGGGTGCCCACATCAACATACTGTTTACCTTGAAACTCTTCCAGATACTTAGGGACATTGGACTTGGCAAGTCCCTTAACCTCAACTTCCATCATTCGCAGAGCATCGAGAATTCCGTAATCGAAAACCACCACGTTTTTCGGGTTCTTTGGGACCACTACCTCACCTAACTCATGGTGAACGGTAATACTCTCCGCCTGGGCAAAAGCTACCACCTGAAGTACAATAACAAAAGTTGCTAATAGGAATAAACTGTATTTTTTCATGTTTTCGACCTCCTTAGTTAGTAATAGACGCAGATGCGCTGATTGTTAATCTGCTCAATTTGGAAATTTAGATTATAGATGTTACCAAGCACTGTTTGATCAATGATTTTTTCTGGACTGCCCTTTTGTACCACCCTCCCCTCTTGCATAGCCACAATGTTATCAGAATAACAAGAAGCAAAGTTGATATCGTGAATCACTATAACCACAGTCTTACCTAGCTGGCTCACTAAGGATTGGAGTATGTGCATAATCTCAACTGCATGTTGCATATCTAAGTTGTTCAAAGGTTCATCAAGTAAAACATAATCGGTATCTTGGGCAATCACCATAGCAATATACGCCCTTTGCCTTTGTCCACCGCTTAGTTGGTGTAAGTATTTATCTTGAATATCAATAAGCTTCATATACTCTAAAGCTTGGTCAACTACTGCCCAATCCTCTGAGGTGAGGTTTCCCTGAGAATAGGGAAAGCGACCGAAGCTCACTAACTCCCTAATGGTCAGCTTCAAACTAATATTATTGGTCTGCCTCAAAATGGAAATTTTTCGAGCAAGATCCCTATCCTTCCACTCCCTCAGCTCTCGTCCATCAATCACAACCTCACCAGAGTCCATGTTGATTAAGCGACTGATTACAGAAAGGAGGGTACTCTTGCCTGCACCATTAGGGCCAATAAACGAAGTAATCTGTTTAGTTGGAATCTGTAACGTGATGTCATCAAGAACCACCAAATTACCATAGCGTTTCACTACATTGCGAAGTTCAATCATGCCAAATTCTCCTTCCATAAAAGAAACATAAAGTACAAGCCGCCTCCAAGATTGATCAGCACACTTAAAGGCGTGGCAAAGTTTAAGAC
>JAAZLB010000088.1 GCA_012799535.1 Bacillota bacterium
TAATAGATCGTTGGACTTTACCCTTTCGGAGTAGACTAATCCCACTATCTACCACAAAACCTTTGGCAATGCCCCCAAGATCTAAAATGGTACCTTGAGGAATGCGAACCTCGCTCGTATTATGATTAACTTCTACTTGCGTGTAATCCACTGTGGCTAAAGCCTCAGCCAATTCTTCTTCGGTAGGTACATGGTATAATCCGCTACCAAAACCCCACAAATCTAAAACTGCGCCAATAGTAATATCAAAGGCACCATGGGAAACTTCCCCTATTTTTATTCCTAACTCAATAAGTTCGAGGGTAGTGGGACTAACTTTAACCCACTCCCCCGCCTGTTGATTAATTTTCGCAACCTCACTATTTTCTACAAACCGGGATAAAGTTTGCTCTAAATCCTCCATAATGGTAAATGCTTGCTTCACCAATTCTGAGGAGTTGCGACCATCTACCCTCACGTCCACAAGTGTATCCATGAGGATCATGGTGGTCTGGGTACGGCTCTCACTAGCTTGTAGATGGGGAACATAGAGAAAATAGTAACCGAGGATTGTAGCCAAACCCAAAGCCATAAACACTCCAACTATCACTAGGAAGTGTCGTCGTTCAACACTCTTTTTACTCACTATGACACTTCCTCCCCTAATTTGCAACTACCTTTTCAATCAAGGGCTTACCTTCTTGCCACACAATTGTATTCATGGGACAAACAGCCACACATTCTTGACAGTTAGTGCAGAGGTCATAATTGATATGGGCCAAATTATCTTCCATATAAATGGCACCAGTGGGACAAACCTTCACGCAACGCTGACAGGCGATACAACCAACCGAACAAGCTTGACGAACAAAACGCCCAGTCAAAAGTGAACGGCAACGAATATGCACGCCCTGCTCTTCGTCAACGAGCATAATAATATCACGAGGACACGCCTCAACACATTTTCCGCAAGCAGTGCATTTCTCCTCAATGACAACTGGAAGACCATTTTCGTCCATATACATGGCATCGAACGGACAAGCGGCTACGCAAGAACCATAGCCTAAACAACCATAACTACAAACCTTGTCGCCGCCTTGAGTAACATGGGCAATCCGACAATCCTGTGGCCCATCATAGGTACCCCGTTGTTTTGCTTCTGCCAGACCACCCTTACATAAAACCTGGGCAACTCTCCGTTTCGGACCATCAGATTCCACACCAATGATCTCTGCAACTAACTTAGCGACCCTAGCCCCACCGACGGGACAACCATTGACAGCGGCCTCGCCAGAAGCGACACCCTCCGCGAAACTACGGCAACCAGCAAAGCCACAGGCTCCACAGTTTACGCCAGGTAAAACTTCCTCTATTTCATCAACCCTGGGGTCAGTTTCAACGGCGAACTTCTTTGATGCAACAGCTAAACCAAGGGCAAACAGGGCGCCCATGGTACCCATACTAACGAGGGAAACTATAGTAGTATTCATTTTCAACCCCTCCCGATGTCCATCTATTAAACCAAACCAGCAAAGCCACTAAAGGCTAGGGAAAGCAAACCAGCAATAATAAAGGCGATACCGGCTCCCTGCAGGGGTTTAGGAATATCTGCAAACTGCAAATCTTCTCGGATGCCTGCAAGTAAAATTAAGGCCAAGGTAAATCCGAGACCACCACCGAGAGCAAAGACTACCGTTTCAATAAAGGTGTAATTTCCTTGCACTGTCATGATGGCTAAGCCTAAAATTGCACAGTTAGTGGTAATCAAGGGTAAGAAAATTCCCATGGCCCGATAAAGACCGGGACTGGTCTTATGCAAAAACATTTCCACTAATTGTACCATGGAAGCGATTACCAAGATAAAGGCCATGTTCTGCAAAAAGGGTAACCCAAAGGGTTCTAGCAAAAACCACTGAATCAACCAAGTGGCTGCGGAGGCTACCACCATAACAAAGGTGGTGGCCAAACCCATACCAATGGCAGAGTCCACCTGCTTAGAAACACCCATGAAGGGGCAAATTCCCAAAAAACGAACCAACACAAAGTTATTCACTAACAGCGCACTGAGCAAAATTACAAAAAGATTCATCATGGAACTCCCCTCCTAACTAGCCTTTTGGCGAGCAGCAATCATGTTCATGACTGCAATTAAAATACCTAGGGTAATAAACCCACCTGGTGGCAAGCTCATAATCCCTAAAGTTGTGGCTCCCTCTGGCAAAAGACGATAGCCAAAAATGGAACCTGCTCCAAGAATTTCCCGGACAGAGCCGATTAAGGTTAAGGCCCAAGTAAAACCTAAGCCCATGCCTAAACCATCAAAGGCAGAGGCAATTACCGTATTCTTGGAGGCAAAGGCTTCTGCTCGGCCTAATACAATACAGTTAACCACAATTAAGGGAATAAACAAGCCAAGAACTTGGTGTAAATTCGGCAAAAACGCGTTCATATATAGATCAACGATAGTAACAAAAGTAGCAATCACGATAATATATGCAGGAATCCGCACCTTATCGGGAATTAGGTTCTTCAGCAAACTAATTAAGGCACTGGAGCAAACCAAAACAAAGGCCGTTGCTAACCCCATGGACATACCATTAATTGCACTTGTAGTTACCGCTAAGGTTGGGCAAAGACCAATCATAAGCCGAAAGGTGGGGTTTTCGTCCCACAAACCACGGACAAAATCTTTCCAAAGACTAGCCATTCTTATTTCCCTCCCTTGTAAACAGCTGTAGTGTCATCAAAACCTTGACGAACAGCTTCGGTCACAGCACGGCTGGAGACTGTGGCGCCAGAAATACTGTCAATATCTTGACCTAGTTTAATGGGATCTTCCACTTTTTTACCAACAAATTGTTTACGGAAGCCCTCATCCTCAATTTTAGAGCCTAGACCGGGGGTCTCGGTGTGCTCAAGCACCTTTAAATTGAGGATCTGGTTGGACTTTTCATCCACACCTACTAAGACCCTAACAGTACCACCATAACCATTTCCTTCTCCAACGAAGGCATAACCAAGGACTTGACCTGCATCATTGACTCCTTGATAAATGAGGGAGGTCTTTTGCTCTTTTTCCCGCATTTCCTTAGTGTCATCCACACCAAGTTCATCTGCACTGCGCCGGATAATATTCACCTGAGTAGTGCCAGGTAAAACTTCAAATACTGAGCTTTCTAATGCTCGGGCTTGGTTCTCTTCAATTATAACACTTGTGATGCCATAAACCTGAGCCAAAATGCCTGCAGAGATCATGGCAATTACTGACAAGACAACCACCATACGGAGGGACTCATTCATTAGCCTTCACCCCTTGCCCATAAATTCGCGGACGGGTCCAGCGATTCAGTAATGGAGTTACTGCATTCATTAAGAGAATTGCGAAGGTAACCCCATCTGGGTAGCTTCCCCAAACCCGGATTAACATAATAATCAAACCGACTCCTATGCCAAAAATCCAACGTCCCCTAACTGTGACAGGAGAAGTTACTGGATCTGTGGCCATGAATACGGCACCAAAAAGTACACTCCCGGCCAAAAGATGAAAAACTGGATCTTGACCTGTAATCAAGGACATTACTACAACCGTACCTAAGATCCCCACTGGAATCCGGTAATCTAAGGCTCCTTTGTAAAAGAGATAGATACCCCCAACGAGAATAGCCAGTGCAGATGTTTCGCCTAAGGAACCGGCCACCGCACCGAAAAATAAATTAGGCAGATTACTCCTTGCAGCTCCAAGTACTAAGGGAGTAGCGGTGGAAACTGCATCAAATGGAGCAGTCCAGCTAGTCATAGCCGAGGCAAAGGAAGCGGTTAAGAAAGCACGTCCAACTAACGCGGGGTTAAAAGGATTTTGTCCTAATCCACCAAAAACCTGCTTACCAATGGCAATCGCAAAGGCAGACCCTAAAATCACCATCCAACTAGGTAAACTGGGGGGAACAATTAAACCTAACAACACCCCAGTAACTAGAGCACTACCGTCTCCAATGGAAATCGGTTTATTACGGAAACGCTGAAAAATTGCCTCAGTGGCCACAGCTGCCGCTGCAGATAATAAAACTAAACGCACTGCATCCCATCTAAAAAGATAAATAGAAGCACCCAGGACCGGTAGTAAAGCAATCAAAACGGTTAACATAATCTTCTCAGTGCTGTCTGTATCCCTCACATGGGGTGACGGTGCCACAATCAATTTCAAATCTTCCATTGCTCCACCCTCCTTTAGCTTGGTTTTTTCTGTTTAGCGATAATCTCTTGTTTAGCCAAACGAATATATTGTAATAAGGGACGCTTTGATGGACAAATGTAGGTACAGCAACCACATTCGATGCAATCGAGGGCACCATAGTCTTGCGCCTCATCCCACATTTCATTCATTCCAAAGGCTTCTAAACGCAAAGGAAGTAGATTGGCGGGACAAACATCCACACAACGGGCACACTTAATACAAGGTAAAACGGCAGGTGTAGCACTTTCTTCTTCTCTAAAAGCCACTACCCCACTGAGGGTTTTGCAAATTGGTGCTTCAAGATTGAACTGGGCTCCACCCATCATAGGTCCACCTATAACCACCTTGCCAACTGCTCCATTAAAGCCACCCGCGGCTTCAAGTAAATTTTCAATGGGAGTCCCGATGGAAACCAAGAGATTTTTCGGTTCCACAACCGGTTTACCTGTCACTGTTACAACCCGAGTAATAGACGGTTCCCCATCTCGAAGGGCCTTAGCCACAGCCCAGGCCGTTGCCACATTTTGGACAATGGCGCCTGCTTGAAATGGTAATCCACTACTAGGTACTTCCCGACCGGTAAGGGCTTGAATCAGCTGTTTTTCTCCACCCTCAGGATATTTAGTAGGTAAAGAAACCACATCAATAGCACCAGCATGTCCCTTTAGAGCTTCATAAGCATCTGGCTTGTTGTCTTCTACCCCAATAATGATTCTCTTGGCACCAGAAGCCTTAGCCATTAATTTAGCCCCAAGGATAATTTCCTCAGGATATTCCACCATGAGCCGGTGATCCGCTGTGAGGTAGGGCTCGCATTCACAACCATTAATAATTAAATAATCGATGGTGGTGTTTTTCGGAGGATTCAGTTTAAGGGCTGTGGGAAAACCTCCCCCACCCATACCCACAATCCCCGCTTCCTGAATGCGTTGCCTAATGGTGGCCGCATCTAACTGTACTGGATCGGGATGGCCATTTTTTTCCACCCAATTATCTTCACCATTGTTTTCAATGACAATTGCAGTCACTGAAGAGCCACAAGCATGCGCTCGCGGTTCGATTGCTACCACTGTTCCTGATACTGGCGAGTGTATAGGAGCACTAACGGCCCCGTTAGCCTGCGCTAGCAACTGACCTTTGAGGATTTCGTCGCCCTTAGTCACTACTGGGGTTGCTTCTCCACCAGCGTGTTGCAAGAGGGAAACAACTAGTGTTTGAGGGGCTTGTAGTACCTCAATAGGAGCTTCTGCAGTGCTTTTCTTGGAATCATCCGGATAAATTCCTCCGAAGAATGATTTTACTCGTCGCATGTATCACATCACCTCACACTTATTAGATTTGGCTTTTAAGATACCGCCTAGATATTCTTGTTTGAGTCTACTTATCCTGCCTAAATTAGTTTTTTCACATTCACAAAACCTAATTGACGCCATGCTTCATAAACTACTATAGAAACCGTGTTCGAAAGATTAAGTGAGCGTACATCCAGCTGTGGCAAGGTGATAATGTGCTCGTGAAATTTCTCCAAGACTTCGTTGGGCAACCCCATTGTCTCACTTCCAAAGACCAAATAATCATCCCAAGCATAGCTGACTTCTGAATACAGTTGTTTACCACCTGTTTCCACGAAAAAAAGCCGCTTAGGCTGAACAGCTTCTAAAAAATCTTCAAAACAATCATGAACCACCAGGTCTAGGTGTTCCCAATAGTCCAAACCTGCTCTTTTTAGCTTTGGATCACTTAAGAAAAAGCCCAAAGGACGAACTAAGTGTAAAGTTGAGCCTGTGGCTACACAAAGCCTGGCTACATTTCCTGCATTAGAAGGAATCTCCGGTTCCACTAACACCACATGCATTCTACCACCCCCCTAGACGCGACGAATGAGGGCTAGGCCCTCACAGTAATATCTACACCTAAAAAGAATAACGGACGAAAGCTTGGATTTTGTTTTCCGTCCAGCCAGCTCCAAAAGTAGTGGGACGTTCAGGCATGGACAGCAAAACATGAAAACTCAACTCTTCGTTGACCAAGGTCACATCAAATTTCAGCTTCTCCATGGGCTCCAAATAGGAAAGACCCATACCGAAGGCACCTCCAAGGGAAATAGAAAAACGCCAAATCCCCTGTCTGGTAAACTGCACATAGGGACTGATAGTATATTCAAATTGACCAAGCTCAGTCACAAACAGTTGGGCTGTCCCAGTTAAACCATGACCGACATCTCCATACATCCTGTTAAACTCACCATAGGCACCAATATGGGGATCCACATTATTGATAAAAGTGGACAAGATGGGACGTTGAGTATTAGCCACAAAAAGTTCAAGAGTGTAACCAATATTTCCTACTAAAACTTGTTTATGACCCCCAAACCAACTAGAAAGCTGATCATCTTCTCCACCAGTGTGGGATAGATAGCCCCCAATTCCAGTTTTTTCGTAGCCAAAAAAACCTAATGGTTTGATGTTTTCTTGGGTTAAACTCAAACCGGCTTGCCACCCATTATTACCAAATCCAAAGGGTAAGTCTTCTGCTTCAAAAGCCTGTACGCACCATGGGGAGCTTAAAACAAGCACTAAAACTATAAGAATCACTAAAAAGCCAAGCCGAGTGCGCACTTAAAATCCCCCTTCTACATCCTTACTTCTTTAACTTTGGGTAAATCCTTCAGTTGCTCTGAGCTTAGATCTACATTGAGTACTACATTACTAAATTCGAGTTTCCCCATAAACACTTGATCTTCGTATAATAAGATTTCATGGGGTATCCATGTATCGCTTCTTACCTTAACTTTAACTAAATCCTGTTCTTTCCAACCCTCTACTTGTAAAAGATACTCCCACACTCCACCATCTCGTTCTATGCTCTCTAATAGTTCCACATCATAAATGGTGAAATCAAAGTAAGAAGTTACATCGGCGACGCTTAAAGCAGAAAGGGCCTCCTTACTCATATCCTCCAAGGCCTGCACCATAATTTGATTTGTAACAGGTTGGAATGTTTTTGTTTCCATTTTTTCTTGATCCACTACTATTATATAGCCACGAAGCTCACTGGGCACAGAAAACTCCGCTCGAGCCAGTTTGTGTTCTACACCAGCAGACAACTTCCCCGCAACTTGTTCTGTTCTTTTTCCCTTAACTTGAGTTGCCACAAAGTCTAAGGTGATGGTTTTTACTTCCAGCACCTGATCCTTTATTTTGTCAACTACCTCTACCGCCTCAGATGATATAGAGATTTCCCCTAGAATTTCCCGATATTTCTCTTCGATAACGTCTGTTTCTTGCCCTTCTTCCACCTGCAATGGTGGTAAATTCAAGTTGAGATTGAGCGATTTCGGTAATTCTTCGGCGTAAATAGGTGTAGCAAGCCTTAAAACTGCGCAAGAAGCGATCAACCCAATATGAAGTATAGATGATTTCCAAAAGTTTTTCATAAAGCAACTCCTTAATCTTAGTGACTCGCTCCTAGTTGCATTCGTGACGCACAAGTTGTAGAATATTCCTTAGATGCTTGAAAGGAGGGATGCCACATGCCCATGTATGAATATAAATGTCCTAATTGTGGTCACTTTGAACTAAAGCAAAGTATTAA
>JAAZLB010000089.1 GCA_012799535.1 Bacillota bacterium
AAAGGGTACTACCTGTTCTAATTCTCCCGCTTCGATCATGATCTCTTGGAGATGGAGAAAGTGTGCTTCGGAAACTATTGGTGTTGGTGGCCAGGCGTCAATGGATTGGTATAAACCCATGCTTTTCACTAGAATTTCGTGTTCGATAAGGGGGAAAAATGGGGCAATCACTTCCGCTACTTCTTCGGCACTATGGTTATAAACCCAAAGTTGACCTTGGTGGATAGCACGAGTAAAGCGGAGGAATAAGTCGGGATTCTTCTCCAAGACACTTTTTCTAGCGTGATAAACGGTGTAAGTTAAGGGACCTGCTTCGGCCCCGATGGAGGCCACAATTTTGCCCCTGCCCCTTGCTTCAATTTCACTGAGGGCTGGTTCAAATTGGGCGATGTAATCTCCTAAGCCCGCCTCAAAGGCACCAACTGCCGCCTCAAAGGCGAGGCCAGTAATAATCTCCACATCTTCAAAGGGCCGGATCCCATTTTCTTTAAGAACCCACTCTAAACACATTTGGGGCACTCCACCAATCCGGGCGCCAACTATGATCTTACCGCGGACATTCTCCCAAGCAAATTCTTCGTTGGGATTCCGAGTCATAAAAAAGGATCCATCACGTTCAGTAAGTTGGGCAAAGCCCACTAGATGATCTAGGGCCCCTTGTTGATAGATGTAAATGGTGGCTTCAGGACCAAAAAAGCCTACATCTACCGCCCCGGAGATCAGGGCAGCAGCACCCTTATCCGCGCCCCATGCAGTACTGAGGTCAACCTTGAGACCTTGTTCTTCAAAAAATCCCTTAGCGATGGCTACATACTGCGGAGCGTAGAAGACTGACCGGACAACCTCTGACAAACGCACCACTTCTAAGTTCTGGGCTGAGGCGGTGGCCCCCAATAATACAGCCACAATACCTACAGCCAAAATCAAAACAATCCAAGCCTTTTTAGACAAATAGACTCCCCCCTTCTTTTACCTTGTATAGTATTCTGTTCCCGGGAAGGGTGTGAGTGAATGAGAAGCAAAAAACCGCCCATTCCAGTAGGGCGGTTTTTATGGCTAAACTAATATATGAATCAGGGAGCGGGCTTTGCCGTAAAACCAATGGTGGTGACGGCCTTGTCGGCGATCTGATAAGTCGGTGTGAAAGAATACCCATTCTTTAATGGCGTTACTCTTATTGCGCCCACCAGCCCATCCATTTTCCATTCGCCACTCGAATCGGTGATAGTGTGCTTAATTTCAACATCTGGATAGTCCTGGAATTCTATGATGATATTTACAGCTGCTAAACCTTTTCCATCATCAGAACCACCATCAATTAATATCCGACCGGAAATTGCATACGTAGCCTCGATGTCTGGTGTTCCGTAGAAATTGATATTTGTAGCGGTACGATCCACGTAATGGCTTTCCGGTGTAAATTCCCATCCTTTTTTTGAGATTGTTATGGCGTATTTACCAACTAAATCCGCTATGGAGAAGAATCCATCAGAATCAGAAGTAGTGGTGCGAATTACCCCATCTTGCACATCTGTGAGTAAGATAATGGCATTGGCAATAGGAGCGTTTTTGCTATCCACTACACGACCACTAATTGGATAGCCTGCAGAGGTTTCCACTGTTCCAACGAAAACAACTTCATCGGCTGGGCCTTCCACAATGTCGGGACCGGTAAAGGTGTAACCATCCTTTGCGGCACTAACCTTAACGCTACCGGAAAGACCCGTTTTTGTAAATTCGCCTTGAGAGTTAGTTATTGCTGTAACAGTTTTACCTCCAGCGAAAATCACTGTCACACTGGGAATACCGCGACCCGCATTGTCTACTACACGACCACTGACTTTGTAATCTGTGGAGGTTCTAGCGATCGCCGTAAAATAGAGTTCTTGGCCGTCCATCTTTACCTCATTCTCTTCAGGAATAAAGTTGAATCCTTCCTTAAAAGCTTCAACTTTATCACCCTTATGTGCGCCACTAAAATACCACTTACCATCCGATACTGTAGTAGCTACCACTGTGGAAGCAATAATAATTTGCGCACCACCAACCGGGTTACCATCTCCATCCACAACAATTCCTGAAATCGATAGATTACGTCTACTGAGTCCCTTAACGCTAAGACATCCGGTTAGAACTAAAGAAACAAGCAGAAGTGAAATCATCAATACGTTGTGTTTCTTCTTCACAAGCATACACCTCCAGTTGTGTTTCGAAATACCTCATTGCTATCAAACTAGGCTATTAAAAAGAACAGTAAAGCTGACGCAGCCAAGAACGGTCCAAAAGGTATGGGGGTTTTCCGATCCTGCTTGGTGAAGTATAAGAACAAAATTCCTCCGATACTTCCAAGCACTGAGGCCCAAAAGAGTACAAAGAAGACATTTTTCCAACCTAAAAACGCACCGATCATGGCCATTAGCTTAGCATCCCCCATGCCCATGCCACCCCGGGAGATGAGGACAATAATGAACATGACCGAAAATCCTACCAATGCACCTAACACACTGGACCAAAAAGTAAGATTCCAACCTA
>JAAZLB010000090.1 GCA_012799535.1 Bacillota bacterium
CCAAAAATAAAAAAAGACCACAACTCTCGTTGTAGTCTTGGTTTACGTATGGCGCGCCCGTCAGGATTCGAACCTGAGGCCTTCTGATTCGTAGTCAGACACTCTATCCAGCTGAGCTACGGGCGCACGTTACAACGTAAACTGGCGGAAGGGGAGGGATTTGAACCCTCGGAGGGCGGCAAAGCCCTCAACCGCTTAGCAGGCGGCTCTTTTCGGCCACTCAAGCACCCTTCCCAATATCCCGTTGACGAATGCTAGTTTATCATAGTATTGGTGTAGTTGTCAATAGATTAGGGCTGTTTAATTCATCCTTTTTAGAGTAACTCGCATTTTGGTTCCTTTGCCCACCCTACTCTCGGCACAAATGGAGCCCTTGTGCTTATCCACTATGTGTTTGGTGATGGCTAGACCTAATCCAGTACCGCCCATGTGGCGAGCCCGACCTTTGTCTACTCGGTAAAACCGCTCAAAAATTCGATCTAAATGTTCATTGGCAATTCCTAGACCGTTATCACTCACAATAAATTCGACACTATCTAGGCCTTGTTCCGCCTCAATCCAAACCTTACCACCTTCAGGAGTATACTTTACCCCATTATCCACTAGATTGATGGCCACTTGTTTGAGGAGTTTTTCATCACCTTCTACAATGACCGCGTCATAGATATTGTTTTCCAAAGTGATATTCTTCTCTGCAGCCTTACTTTGCAGAATCAAGACAGTATCATCAAAGATCCGCTTCATGTCTACTGGTTCAACATTAAGGGGTTGCTTACCACTTTCAATGCGAGATAGATCAAGAAGATCGTTAATCAACACAATCATCCGATCCGTTTCATCATTAATAATGCCTAAAAACCGTTCTAAAAGTGCCCTATCATCTAAATTCCCATTGAGTAAGGTTTCTACAAAGCCTTTTATTGAAGTTAAGGGGGTGCGTAATTCGTGGGAGACGTTAGCTACAAACTCTTGACGCATCTGTTCTAAATGTCTTAAAGAAGTAATATCTCGCATGACCGCAACTGCACCTATGCTGTTACCATGGCGATCCTCCAAGGGACTACTAGTCACCGCTAAAGTACGCTCACTACCTGGACGCATACGGATTTCCTTAGTGATGGATTCCCTCGTGTCCATAGTCTCTTCTAAAAGGCGGGACAATTCTTCATTCTTGGTAGCCTCAAACTGATTCTTTCCAATCATGGCCTCTGGCGCTAGGCGAAACATTTCCGCAGCAGCCTTATTGGCCAAGATTACCTTACGCCGCATATTCACCGCGACCACACCATCATCCATACTAGAAAGAATAGCCTCTAGCTTACTTTCCCGATCACTGATAGCAAAGAATAATTCTTCTAAGGTCTCAGAAAGCTCGTTAAACGCTCGACCTAACTGGCCAATTTCATCAGTGCTCCGCACCAATACCCTACGACCAAATTCTTTATTTTGAAGATGATTAACAACAACCAGAAGATCTTGAATAGGAGCGCTAATTGCCCTGTTGAGAGAAAAGGTTATTCCCAACGCCGCAACCGCTACCACTAATCCAATTAGGATCGAGCCCCTAACTAGGCCCTGGAGCATGGTAGTAATTTCGGTTTTTTCAATGGCCACAGATAAAACGCCCTGTTCAGATAAGGGCACTTCCACCGTTATAAGATCCGCTTCTGTCAACCCGCTAGGAATGGTATTCACTACAACGGTACCATGAACATCAACGATCTTAATCATCCGTTGACCAGCCTGACCCAACACCGCTATTTTCTCCTGTAATTCAACAAGATCCATTAAATCGTAGGTATAGGCTTCATTGAGAGCTAAACGGATAATTTGGGCATCGGAAAGAAGGTCCGCACGTGCCCTTTGATCAAGAGTTTTGTGGGCAAAGCGGGCCACAAAAAACGTGGTAACCCCAACAGACAGTAAGGTTACCACTAGTGCCAACGATGTTAACTTGAAAAGTAACGGCTTGGTAAAGCTCCGCTTACTCAAGTTAGTTCCCCCTTAATTTGTACCCTACCCCATGAATGGTTTCGATACGAGTTTCACCTTCAGGACCGAGTTTACGACGGAGGTGACGAATGTGTACGTCCACTGTACGGGTTTCACCCTCATACTCATAACCCCAAACTTTTTGAAGTAAAACTTCCCGGGTTAGGACCTTACCCACATTCTGCATGAAAATGTGTAAAAGATCAAACTCTTTTCTGGTTAAGTCCACGTTCTTATCATGAACCTTGACTTCCCGAGTATCCACTTGTAGGAAAATGTTTCCGACCCGGTATTCGTTTTCATCATGGGTCTCTTGTCCACTGGCCCGACGCAAGACAGCCTTAATTCTAGCTACTAGCTCTAAGGGACTAAAGGGCTTCGTAATATAGTCGTCTGCCCCTAATTCTAAACCAAGAACCCGCTCCAACTCAGTTTCTTTAGCGGTAAGCATAATGATGGGAACGTTACTAGTGCGTCGAATTTCTTTACACACATCATAACCATCTTTACCAGGGAGCATTAAATCCAACACTATTAAATCAGGTCGATAGGATTCAAACATTTCGATGGCCGCGATTCCGTCGTTAGCCACCTCAGTATCAAACCCGGCTTGCTCTAGGTTAAAGCGAATTAGTTCTTGGATTGAAATCTCGTCGTCAACAATCAATACTTTCTGTTTAACCATACCATCACCCCATCTTATTTAATAAGTAAATCCATCGAGTACCGGTGGGTTTACGTCGTCTCCAACTATTTTAACTACGAAATAATGTGGCAAACAGACGATGAGTTGGCCCACATGTTCACGCCAACCGGTGTGCACACATAAAAGGTCGGGGCAATCAGCCTCCACAACCCTTACCTTCCCATCTTTAATCTCCACAGTGTTAAATCCATGCTTGGTTTCTAAACGTAGTCCGTCCACATCCTGACTTAGATCAAGTTCCTGCACAATTTGACCGTCAATCTCAATGATTACCTTGGTCGCCTGTCCCTTTTTCGGAACGATCACTTGATTATAGAACAACGCACCCACGCCAATAAGAACTAATACGACAACTAAAAGGAGATCCCCTTTTACTTTTCCTTTAAATCTCATTAATAAACACTCCGCAGATGGGATCTGGCGGAAGGGGTGGGATTTGAACCCACGGAGGGCGTGAACCCTCGACGGTTTTCAAGACCGCTCCATTCGTCCACTCTGGCACCCTTCCTAACCTAACTTTTTACATTATATCGTAGTTTGCAAGACTTAACAAGTGCCTATTTTTCTGCAGTGATACGCTCTTGACCACCCATGTAAGGTCTTAAAACTTCAGGAATTACAATGGAACCATCTTCCTGTTGATAGTTTTCCATCACAGCGGCCAAACAACGTCCTACAGCGATTCCTGACCCATTTAAAGTGTGAACGAATTCTGGCTTAGCACCTTTGTCCCGGCGGAACCTTATGTTAGCCCGGCGAGCTTGAAAATCCTCAAAGTTGCTACACGAAGATATTTCTACATACCGCCCATAACTTGGCATCCACACTTCTGGGTCATACTTTTTAGCGGCAGTGAAGCCTAAATCTGCTGTACACATTTGGCTAACTCGATAAGGAATACCTAGTTTTTGAAGTACAGTTTCTGCGTCGTTAGTTAGTTTTTCCAACTCATCGTAAGAATTCTCTGGAAGCACAAACTTGACTAACTCCACCTTATTAAATTGGTGCACCCGCACTAACCCCCGGGTATCTCGTCCGGCAGAACCTGCTTCTGAACGGAAGCAAGCGGAGTAAGCTACATGATAAATAGGTAGATCCTCCATGCTAAGTATTTCATCACGATAAAGGTTCGTAACCGGCACCTCAGCTGTGGGGATCAAATAGTAATCTAAACCTTCTAATTTGAACATATCCTCCCCAAACTTTGGCAACTGCCCTGTGCCAGTAGCACTAGCTTGGTTAACCATGAAGGGCGGAAAAATCTCTCGATACCCATGTTCGGTAGTGTGTAAATCCAACATAAAGTTCATTAAAGCCCGCTCTAAACGTGCTCCGGCGCCCTTCAAAAAGTAAAAGCGTGAGCCTGTGACCTTACCAGCCCGTTCAAAGTCGATGATATCCAGATTAACCCCTAACTCCCAATGGGGAAGTGGTTCGAAATCAAACTTGGTCTGATCGCCCCAACGTCTGATTTCCATATTATCGTCTTCGCTAGTGCCTACATGGACAGATTCGTGGGGAATATTAGGTATCCGCAGTAAATAGTCTTGGATCTTTCCATCTACTTCCCGCAACTCCTCATCGAAATCCTTAATCTGCCTAGAAACCACTTGCATTTCAGCGATTAACTCTTGGGCATCCTCTTTTTCCCGTTTCCGACGGGCTACCTCGTCGGAAACCTCATTGCGCTTAGCCTTGAGTTTTTCCACATCTGTTAAAATACTCCGGCGCTTTTCATCGAGGACTAATAACTCCTCTAAAGGTGCCTCTTCACCCCGTTTGCGCAAAGCCTCCCGTATTCTTTCTGGGTTTTGGCGAATCATGCGTAGATCTAACATGGCTATTATCCCCTTTAAATTGAAATAAAAAAACTCGTCACTGAACTCGAAAGCTCAGGGACGAGAAATCATTCCCGCGTTGCCACCCTGTTTAATCACAACCTTAAAAAGTTGCAATTCACCTTAATTTATCTATTTGCTAACCCTAAGGTTCTAGAGGTGGATCCCCAACCATCCGGCTGATTTGCACCATCCATCAGCTCTCTAAAACGGATTCAAGTTGAGTAGGCTCCGTCATCACCTACTAGGTTATCTTAAATTATAGTATATTTGCTTGCTACGATCAAGTTTTAGTACGATCTTTTGGCAATCCGCGTCGGAATTAAATCGCTCACCTGCATATCTTTCCCATTAGTACTACTTACAGTACGCCAAAACACATAAAGTCCTAAAGCCCGTAGGGCACCAGAAGCTAGAAAAATAGGTTTAAGACCGAAAATTTCTGCAGCGAAACCACCAACTAAAGGGCCTGCCGCTGTTGCAAAACCCATAAGCGTGTTATACACCCCTACATAAAGAGACCGATTATCATCAGGGGTAATTTCTAGTAAAAGGTTAAAAGCAGCTAAATTATAGCCACCCCAGCCTATCCCATTAACAATGTTGATTACAATGGGAAACCACAAAGTCGGTGCCACCCACCATAAAAGGGGTACAGCCACTGCACCAATACCAGAAAAACTCATGACATTTTTTTGCCCAAACATGTCTGCCAAACGACCCCAATAACGTTGGATTAAAATCTGGGTAGCAATGTTAGTCGCCGCGAAGACGGCCCAAGAACCAGGATGTCCCCCCATGGTGTCCACAAAATGAACAGCAAACAACGAACTCGCCAAGGACACCCCGAAGTTCCAGATCAGGGAACTTCTAGAATAGCTCACGAAGTCCTTATGCTCCTTGACCTCACTCCAAAAGTTCTTGGCGGCAACCCGATAGGATTGGTTGCTGGTTCGCGCTTTGACTGGGGGCTGTTCAAAGGGTATGCGCAAAAACACAATGGTAGCAGTAATTCCCAAAATCGAAGCCAGAGCAAAAATGATCTGATAATTCAACGGGAAATCTAACCGCAGTAAACGATTAGCCAGAAAAGTGGCTAACAAAGCACTAGTGTTCAGGACCACATTCCGATTAGCATAGTATTTACCCCGAATGGAGCGAGGTATCAAATTAGCCTGAAGTGCGGTCCAAGCCGGAACCCCTAAATTCGCCGCAGTAATGCGGAAGGTAGCAAGTAAAATAACGATAGCAACCCGCTGCTCTGGTGGAAATAAAAAGGGAAAAAAGGCCAACGCTAACCAAGTAGACCGGTTTAAGAATCCGCCAACTGCAGGTAGGATCCTCTTGTCTTCCATCCGTTCTGCAAATAACCCTGCGGGTATCTGCAGAATATTTCCCAATAGATTGGGAAAGGCAGTAAGCATACCGATCTGTGAGGGTGTTGCCCCTAAGCCTAAGGCAAAAAGAGCTAGGAAAGGGGCCGCCAAGTTTTCAGCGGCCACCGCAAAGGCACCTTCCACCGTATTTAGACGCATGGCTTTTTGTGTATCTTTATGAACACCGGTACTAGGACACAATCTAGTGCCTCCTCAATAGTCTTAACTAAGATCCGGATACAAAGGATATCGCGCGGTCAACTCATCTACCGCTTGGCGAATTTCCGTGTAATCCGTTCTTTCCCCATCTAAGGTCTTGGCAATCAAATCACCAATTTGTCGCATTTCGTCCAACCCCATCCCCCTTGTGGTCAGGGCAGGAGTACCTAAACGAATGCCACTTGTGATAAAGGGACTTTCTTGGTCAAAGGGTATGGTATTTTTATTTACTGTAATTCCCACTTGATCAAGTAATTCTTCTGCAGCTTTGCCGCTAAACCCTTTAGCTTTTACATTTACCAATAGAAGGTGGTTATCTGTTCCACCGGAAACTAGGGGAAAACCATGGTCCTGTAAGGTTTTGCCAAGGGTTTTAGCATTAGCTATAACATCCTTTTGATAGCTCTTAAACTCCGGTTTGAGAGCCTCCAAGAAGGCCACAGCCTTCGCAGCAATTACATGCATTAGGGGACCACCTTGCATTCCGGGGAATACTGCCTTATCAATGGCTTTGCCGTGTTCTTTGGTAGTGAGGATCATTCCGCCTCGTGGGCCACGTAAGGTTTTGTGGGTCGTAGTAGTAACAAAGTCCGCGTAAGGAATCGGGCTAGGATGCACACCTGCAGCCACTAATCCTGCAATATGGGCCATATCCACCATTAGAAGTGCACCAATTTCATCTGCGATTTCCCTAAAACGAGAAAAATCAATAAAACGAGGGTAAGCAGAGGCACCAGCAATTATCATTTTAGGACGATGTTTTAAAGCTAAATCACGCACTTCATCATAATCTAGAAGCTCTGTATCCTTTCTAACCCCGTAGTGGACAATATCAAACCAAGAACCGGACTGATTGACAGGACTACCATGGGTAAGATGACCTCCATGGCTTAAATCCATCCCTAGGACCCTATCTCCTGGTTTTAAGGCGGCAAAAAATACCGCTTGGTTCGCTTGGGAACCAGAGTGTGGTTGAACGTTCACATGCTCTGCTCCAAAAAGTTCCTTCGCCCGTTCAATAGCTAGATTTTCTGCCATATCCACGAATTCACAACCACCATAATAACGTCTACCCGGGTATCCTTCTGCATATTTATTGGTAAGCTGACTTCCCATAGCTTCTAAAACAGGTAGACTCACAAAGTTTTCTGAGGCAATTAATTCCAGATTTCCGTTTTGTCGCCGGGTTTCTCTTTCGATAACCTCGAAAATGTCCGGATCCACTTGACTTAAGCTTTTGAACACCGCCAATCCCCTTTCGTTTAAATAAATCTTGAAACGGAGTGATTTCATGCACACTGAACTACAAGTCGTGCTCACCATGGCCTTATTACGTCTTATTGCTGGCACCATAGAGATTAGTGCCGCTTTACTCATGCTTAAGTTCGGTAAGGTGCAGCCGGCCCTAAAGATTAACGGCCTCTTAGGTTTGATTGGACCAATTGTCCTCACCTTGGTAGGTTCTATTGGCTTTATTGGCCTCAGCAATCAATTATCCTGGTCTAAACTAGCTGTGACCGGCCTTGGTGTCTTGCTAATATTTTTCGGAACCAGATGATCTAGGGGTAGAGTCGATTAATCAAGCGTGGAAAGGGGATTGCTTCCCTTAAGTGAGAAAGACCACAAATCCAAGACACTGCACGCTCTAAACCCATGCCAAAACCAGAATGGGGTACGGTACCATACCTTCTTAAATCAAGGTACCAGGCATAATCCTCTTCGGGTAGATTGTGCTCACGAAGTCTTTGCATGATTAATTCTGGGTCCGAAATACGCTCTCCGCCCCCGATAATTTCCCCATAGCCTTCAGGAGCCAACAGGTCACTGCCTAAGACAACCTCAGGACGTTCTGGGTCAGGCTTCATGTAAAATGCCTTGATTTCAGTAGGATAACGATGGACAAAAACTGGGCGATCAAATTGGTTAGCGATAATCGTTTCGTCACCACCACCTAAATCTTCACCCCACTCCTTTTCCACCCCATTTTTCCGTAAAATCTCTAACGCTTCATCATAACTAATTCTGGGGAAAGGTGCTACCACCGCCTCTAATTTGGAAATATCCCGTTCTAGTATTTCCAGTTCCTTACGACGGTTTTGCAAGACCTGTTGAACGATGTAACAGACATAGTCTTCTTGAAGTTGCATGTTATCTTCCATATCAGCAAAAGCCACTTCAGGTTCTATCATCCAAAATTCCATGAGATGACGCCTGGTTTTTGATTTTTCCGCCCTAAAAGTTGGTCCAAAGCAATACACCTTACCAAAGGCCATGGCTGCTGCTTCCATGTACAGTTGACCACTTTGGGAAAGATACGCCTTCTCTTCAAAATAATCTGTTTCAAAAAGAGTTGTGGTTCCTTCACAAGCGGCAGGCGTTAAGATGGGGGCATCCATTAAGATGAAGTCCCGATCATCAAAGAACCGCCTAGAGGCCTTAATAATCTCATTGCGCACTAACATGACCGCGTGCTGTTTTTGAGAACGAAGCCATAGGTGGCGCCGATCCAACAGAAAATCCACACCATGCTCTTTAGGGGTGATGGGATACTCCTCAGCAATTTGCACAATCTCCAAATCGGTGATGGTCATCTCATAACCACTTACTGAGCGCTCATCTTCATGGACAACCCCGCGGACAATGAGCGAAGATTCTTGGGTCAGAGTTTTAGCTGCCTCAAAGACTTCTGTTGGCACCTCATCCCGAACTAAGACCCCTTGGATTAAGTCGGTACCATCCCGAATAATCAAAAACTGGATCCGTCCGCTGGAACGTTTATTATAAAGCCAACCCTTGATTTCTACTTCTTTACCAACATGTTCGCCAATTTTGTTGAGATAAACCCGTTCCATCCAAATGTTTCCTCCCATTTATTCTTTAATTAGCTGCTCGTATAAGTCCTGTAAAATCAGGGCGTCTTCTTCTAAAATAGGGCTTTCACAAGTGAGCCAGCCCCCCACATCAAAATCAACTAAAGCCTGTAAAACTCCCTGGTAATCTAGCTCAGTTTCGGAAAAAGGTAAGTGGTTGCGCTCACCCTTGGGACCATATTCAATCCCGGAAAGGTGAATATGTTGCTCTTGGAGAGCCTGGGGTCCTAGCTGATCTGAAATCAATTGTAGTGCCTCTACAAATTGCTTGTAGGAATTAAATTCTCCAATGCTTCTCGCAAACAGATGGGAAAAGTCTACACAAGGGTACACCCCCGGCAGATCAACTCCTAAGCGTACCAACTCTTCTAAAGTGCCGAACTGAGAGAGCCCACCTGTAGTTTCGGGACTTAGGCGAATATCGATCCCTTCCCGATCGAGTGTCTCCATAAGATCTTCCATCTGTTCCCGCACCCGAGAATAAACCACCTCAGGATCATCATTGTGGTAATAAGCGGGATGGAAGGTTACACTTTTAGCCCCTGCCCAAGCACCAACTTGAGCAGCTTGGATAATCCGCTCCTTACTGGCCACAACCTTCTCTGGCTCGGCAGAATTTAGGTTCACGTAATAGGGTGCGTGGACAGTTAAGGAAATATCGTACTCTTCCGCAAGTTTCCGTAGTTCTAAGGCCGTAGCCTCGCTCATCCGCACTCCCCTGACAAACTCTAGCTCCATATGCCTTAATCCCATTTCCGCCAAATGTTTAATTGCATTTTGACTGGTGCGAGGCTTAGTGGAAGCGGGAATTCCAGCGGTACCGATTCTTAATTTACCCATAGCTATCACTAATTGTCCTGCCCTGGAATTAAGATCTTCTTTTCAGGTATTTCTAGCTTGGAAATTTCACCTTCTAGTTCTTCATCCTCATCCTTGAGATCTAGAACATTGGCTAAAACATCGTTCACCTCAAGCATGAGACCACTAAAGGCAAATTCTGCTTCGAAAAGTTCTCGAATATAAGGATTGATGGAAATCACCCCAAAAAGTTGCTGAAGCTGTTCTTCTTGTTCTTGAGTAATTGGTTGCCCTTCCATCTGTTGTTTATGGAGTTCTAGTTGCTTGTTTTGAAAATCACGTAACATTACCCGTGCTGCTTGATGATTTTGCACCTTTTCTCGGGCTTCAATCATCTTTTGATATTCTGCACTATTCATGATGGCGTCCGCTAGTTCTTGTGCCTTTTTTTGAACTTCCACGTTTATACCTCCTCTAGCTAAACGTTGAATCGGAAAGTGATCACATCTCCATCCTGTACAACATAGTCTCGACCTTCTAAACGGAAAAGGCCCTTCTCCTTAACCGTTTGCATAGTGCCATGTTGGACCAAATCTTCGTAGGAGACAACTTCAGCTCTAATAAAACCTCTTTCAATATCAGAGTGGATTTTCCCTGCTGCCCGACTAGCCGTATCACCTTTCTTAATGGTCCAAGAGTGCACTTCCTTTTCTCCAGCAGTAAAAAAGGAAATTAACCCGAGGTGGGCGTAAACAGTCTGGGCTATTCTAGCGATCCCCGATTCAGTGATACCCAATTCTTCCATGAAAAGTTCAGCGTCTTCCCGATCCAATTCATTAATTTCCGCCTCAATTTGCGCACTAACTTGAATGAGGGGAATATGCAATCTCTCTAGCTCCTCCTCTAATTCTCTCTGTTGAGGGTAGGAACCGGAACGCATTTGTTCTTCATCAACGTTCACTGCAACAATTAGGGGCTTTTTAGTTAAAAAATCATAGGTGCGCAGTAACTTTTCTTCATCTTCTGTAAGTTCAAGTTGACGTAGGGGCAGATCTTGTTCTAAAGTTTTCTGACATTTTTCCAAAATCGCTAACTCTTCCGCTACCTGAGGGTTTTTACCCCGTTGCTTAGCAATCCGCTCTAATCGGGTCTCCAGTAAACTCCAGTCCGCCACCACCAATTCTTGCTGGATCTCATTAAAGTCTCCGTAGGGTTGAATTCCGTTATAACTAGGGACAATGTCTGATTCAAACGCTCTAGTGACTAAAACAAGTGCATCTGCATCGCTCACTGATTGTAAAAAGCTTTTCCCATTAGAATTCTGTCCAGGAATAAAACCTGGCACATCTAAAAAATCAATAGTCGCGTAGGTGGTTTTTAGGGGTTTTTGCAAGCTAGCTAAAACATCTACCCGGGGATCAGGTACTTTGCCCACCGCTACCTGCGTTTTGTTATTACTATTAACCTCATGATTAGTAAACAACTGAAAAAGTGTACTTTTGCCCGATTGGGGCCTACCAATAATTCCAATCTTCAAGTTCGTTGTTCCTCCAATAGCTGCAAAATGCAAAAGATATTCAATCTAGATTGTATCATAGTTATTTCAGAAAAACACCTTGAATATAGGAAAAAACCCGGATTACTCCGGGTAAATTCAGTATAGGAATTATTGCTGGGCTTTGAGAAGATCCCTAATTTCAGTAAGCAATACCTCTTCTTTGGAGGGCTTTGGTGGTGCAGGTGGTGCTGCAGGTGCCTCCTCTTCCTTTTTACGGAAATTATTGATGCCCTTAAGCACCATGAAAATACTAAAAGAAATGATTAGAAAATCCAGGGTGTTTTGTAAGAACATACCATAGCTAATGGCCAATTCAGCGTTGGTCAGGGTAGCCTGACGTAATACGAGCTTAAGAGAAGTAAGGTCAACCCGTCCTAAAATGAGCCCAAGCAATGGCATAATAATGTCGTTAACAAGGGAGGATACAATTTTACCAAAAGCTCCACCGATCACGACACCAACGGCCATGTCTACAACATTGCCCCTAAGGGCGAACTCTTTGAATTCCTTTAACACACAATCACTCCAGTAAAATATTGATAATACCTATCGATTATACCATATTTATGGGTGTAGTGGTGGACTTTTTTAGCATCATTACAGGAAATAGCAAGAAATCCCCACAGATAAATCTGTGGGGACATCATCTCACTTGATAGATTGGGGTGGAGCCACGTTCGCTAAGCGCTCTTCTTGAATTTGATAGAGCTTATTCGCCAAGGGGTAAAGTACACCTAAGGCAATGGTATTAATCACAATGGCTGGTAAAACTACTGCAATCATTAACGAAAGAAAACTAGCTGGTAAGCCTGTGAGTACCAAGGCCGTACCTAAAAATACTGAACCACTCACCAAGGTTCCTAAAATACCAATCACCGGTATATAAAACTGTTTCGGAACTAGCTTAACAGCCCCTAAGACAAAGGCGGTAGTAACCAACTTGTCCACAATATTGGGGATTTGACCCGCTGGAAACGAAGTGGTTAAGGCGGTTAAAATGCCGGTGACTACTCCCCCCATAATGGCTATGCGGGGATCCTCCATTAAAATAATCACCAAAAACAGCATAATCAAAGCGAAATCCGGTTTCATGCCACCTAAAATCCCCGGGAAAACCGCGTGCAATACAAAACCTACACCAACCAACAAACTAGCTAAGACAAAATCTCTAATACTCAACTCTGCTCGTCTCATCTCAACTCTGCTCTCCTTTATGCAATTTTAACAATCATAACATAGTAAACTCTTATTGGCAAGTCCTAGTTTCGAACTAATATTAAACCCCAGTGCGAAAAGCATACGGAAATGGTCCCCAGGGGGGACCATTTGCTATAATACCACACATAATAATTATTGAGCGAATGCGTCTTTTATGGCATTAAGGAAGCCCTTTGAAGTATAAGTTGCTCCTGTGACGGTATCTACGTTAATATCATTTGCCTCAGTCACTCTAGCTACCATTGTCTTTAAGGCTCCCTCCGCTATTTGGGGAGTATCATTATGAGACAACACAGTGATGTTTGCTATTTCACCAGATTTAACTACCACTTCTACCTCGATGTCTCCATTAAAACCAGTGGCTTTACCAGTAAAAGTACCGTCGGCTAGAACAAGATCCATGCTCTCAGAAATAGCTCCTGAAATGAAGAAAGTATCGTTTTCTCCAACCTTCTGAGCGGCTAAGCGTCCAAATGCTAAGGGAGCTGTAATTCCATTACCAGAAGAAATATGGGTGCCGTGTATTGCTCCCAATAACTCACCAGCAGCGTAGAGCCCTGGGATCGGCGTTCCTTCATCGTTGAGAACTCTTGTATCCACATCAATCTTTACTCCACCTAAGGTAAGTAGACCAAGTGGACGTAATTTGGCTGCGTAAAAAGGCGGACTTTCTAGTTTTGTCGTTAAAGGTTGCTTTCCAAAATCCTTGTCTACGCCATTTTCTACGTAGGTGTTGTAAGTTTTAATAGTTTCTGCAAAGGTTACAGGTTCTAGACCTAGTTTGAGCGCCAGCTCTTCTAGGGTTTGAGCAGAAACAATTTCCCCTGATTCGCAAAAAGCATTGATATTTGGGCGGTTATTAGCTAAGCGAATCTTTTCATCAAAGACTTCAAACATGATGGAATTAGGTTGTTCTCGGAGTGCTTTTTCCCTTTCCTTCTGGGAAGCTAACTCGTTAACAAAGCGCTTTCCAGTTTCGTTAATGTAAACACCGCCGAATAACTCAGAACGCACATAGACCATAGATGCCTGACCGTTAGCCCGTTCAAATCCGTAATTGTACGTAGGGATATACTCCATATTAACTAAGGTAGCTCCAACTTCCCGCGCCATCCTATGTCCATCACCTGTAGCGCCAGGAGCGGAGATCATGAACCAGTTTTCGGCTCCCTTTGCGTATTTTTGAAGTAAGGCGGGGTTGTTACCAAAGCCACCGGTGGATAAGATAACCCCTTTTTGACCATAAAACTGAACTAACTTACCATCCTCATCTACGGCCATCGCTCCTATTACTCGTCCGCTTAGCTCATCTTGAATTAGTTTAATTGCCTCTGTATTTAGGCGGACTTCCAGATTATCTAATTCTTCAATTCTATTTAAAAGCCCGTGCAAGACTGCTGCTTTACCATTGATCATAGCCGGTTTGTAAGTTCTCGGCACACTGTATAACGTATGTTCCGGGGCGAATACCGCTTCAGTTATTTCCACACCTAGTTCATCGATTAACCATTCGATAGTTGGTCCGGCAAGATTACAATACAACATAAGAAGTTCGGGATCAACTTTGAAATCCCCCTCCACTATGGAGTCTAGAAAATGTAATTCTGGAGAATCTTCAATGCCCTGAGCCGCTTGAATTCTGGTTCCAGCACCACTCACAGTACCTCCTGTATAAAGTAGTGCACCGCCTAAGACAGGCATCTTCTCCAGTAGAATTACTTTTTCTCCTGCAACAGCGGCTTCAACTGCAGCTGCCAAACCTGCGGGACCGCCACCAATGATCACAATATCAGCAACGGAAGATGCCATAACCACTGGCGACAACACTAGCAACAAACAAAGAACAAGTCCAAAAGATTTCTTCACATCAATCCCCCTGCTCAAATAGTATTTGAGAGTAAACTCCGAGTAGGCCCTTGATTCTATGATGTAAATATCTACACCAACTATTACTCGGAGTAATACCCTTGCTAAAATAATAACACACGGGAGATAGAGAAATCAATCACAAATTAGTTAAAAATAACACAATTTCAGATGATCGGGCTAACTCAAGGTTCGCCGACGCCCTTATCCAAAAATTCTGAATGCAATTCTTTAACCAACTCTAATTCCAAATCGAGCTGAGCAAGGGCCAAATCTGCTAGTCTCAAACTAATTCTGCTGTGTGGATGCAGTTGCCTTTTCTCAATAACAATATCCTTAGCGGAGATTAACTCGATTAACTGAGCCTCACAAAAACTAATTCCATCTTGAGTACTTAGGTGTTCTAGACCTCTCAATTTTATCCTTAACAAAGTAGGATCTACTAGAAGTTTAGTCGCGGGAACAGGCACCTTGAGAAATTCTTGCAATTTCTTTTTTCCTAGATCCGTAATTTCATAAGTTTTGGTATGCTCTGAATCTACATATCGTAAAAGCTCACGCTGTTCCAAACGCCCAATAGCAGAATAAACGGCACCGGGGCTACCAGACCAATAAAAGCTTGTCGTTTGAAAAGCTTTCATTATTTCATATCTCGAACTTTGGCGATTGGTAAGAAATCCCAAAATAGTAGCTTCAAAAGCAGTAATCATTTTGCTCCCCCACTTCAAGTCTTTTCTCTATTTTACCTAAAAAACCCACTTACCGATACCCATGCAAAAAAAGAAACCCCGTACAAGTGTACGAGGTTTAAAAATAATCTTGGCAGCGAGTTACTCTCCCACCACGAGATGTGGCAGTACCATCACCGCTGAAGGGCTTAACTACTGTGTTCGGTATGGGAAC
>JAAZLB010000091.1 GCA_012799535.1 Bacillota bacterium
AGATGATCCTTCCGTTCCTGGGGAAATTCCAAAGATGACTTTTCAGGGAGACGAAGGTCAAATTGAGTTCGAAATTGGAGTCAATGTGACCATGGCTGTGAATATGAAGGGGAAAGAAATTTTTGAACGTCTATTTACGGTCTTAGGCGAGCTCCACAGTGATCTTACTAATGGAGTATCTACCGATGCAAGCATGGGAAAACTTGATAAGTCTCTAGACAATGTCTTACGTCACGTCTCTGAACTAGGCGGTAAACAAAATAGAGTAGAGTTAGCCCAAGAACGGCTAAAAGATCTTACCCTTAACCTGAAAAAGATTCGTTCAGAAGCGGAAGATTTGGATTATGCTGAAGCGATCATGAATTTGAAAATGGAGGAATTCGCCTATCGCACGGCGCTGTCTGTAGGGGCACGCATTATTCAGCCATCCCTTATTGATTTTCTCCGTTAAGGTAGGGAAGAACCATGTTTCGCATTACCACCACCCATTCTTATTTCAATTTAAAGACTTACCCGCCGCGAGCACACATTGAGCAGCGGGTTGGTCAGTTTGTGATGAAGACTAGTGGACCTAGGATCGAAATCGATGCTAGGCAGAGTCGTAATGAGTTAGGAATTGGTGGTTACCAATATATGAGTCGTCAAATTAGGGAAAAAAGTTATGAAAAGACCATGGCCGCCATTGCCCAAATGGCACAAGAGGGCGATGAGGTTGTGAATCGGGCCGGTCATTTTCGGGAAGAGATGATCTTTACGGACATATCGAGAAGACGCATGGATGAGAAGATTCCAGAGCTAAACATTACTGCAGCACCCCAAACTAGACCGGAAATTCGTTTCTATTATGAACAGGAGATTGCTTGGGACCAAGGAGGGGCCTTTATTACACACCAAATTCGACCACCTGAGCTAACTTGGCATTTAGGTGATGTGAAGGTGGAGTATCTTGGGTGAAAATGAGGTGGATCGGGTGGAGTTACAAACGAAGATTGGTACTTTGCAAGTAAACGAAGAAGACATTATTCAATTTCCCACAGGGATCTTAGGTTTTTCTGACATTCATCGTTATATATTAGTGGAACAAGAGGAGAGTTTTTTTAGTTTTTTGCAGGCAGTGGATGAGCCAGCCTTAACCTTTGTGGTCATGATGCCGGAGTTAGTTTGTTGCCAGTATTCAGTAAAATTAAACGACGAAGAAATTGAGCTATTACAGTTTGATTCTCCAGAGGACGGGAAAGTGTACGCTATTGTTACCGTTCCAGAAAACGTTGCAGAGATGACAGTTAACCTTCAGGCACCAGTGGTGATTAACGCTAAGCAAAAACTAGGGGCACAAATTGTCATTGCAGAAGGTGGATATCACACTAAGCACAATGTGTTGGCGGAGATGCAAAAGAACGCCTATTTCCTGGAACAACAGAAAGCACAAGCCAAAAAGGAAGAAGAGGTTCGAGAATCGGTCTAATTCTGGACTAGTTCGGAAAGAATAAAGTCCAGGGAGGGACAACTATGCTAGTATTAACACGGAAAGTAGATCAAAGCATCATGATTGGCGATCAGATTCGTATAGTGGTTGTGGATGTCCGAGGAGATCAGGTGAAAATCGGAATTGATGCGCCCCGGGAAATCATGGTGCATCGGGAAGAAGTCTATCAGGAAATACAGGCAGAAAACCAACGGGCCGTCTTAAGAAAGCAAATTGATCTAGGTGCTTTGGAAAGGGCCATTCGCGATTCTCAAAGCTAGATAGGTTAAGAATTTAAGTTTATCCAAAAAATGCCGATAAACTAAATGAGGAGAATGCGAGAAGGAGTGTTTCCCATGAGTCTAAGAATTCAGTCATCAGTGGATAAAACAACTTGGACAGGTGCTCCCACTGCTAGTATAGCACCACAAGAAGAACTGGAGCCTATTCGGGAGCCTGTTAAAGATGGAATTAAGAATCCAGCTAAAAAGATGAGTTCCCTTGCTACCCCCCTTTCGAAACAGGAAGAAATGGATAAGGAAATCGTTGAAGAAGCGGTGGAAAGCATTAATGGAGCCATTGAGCACATTAATCGGGGCCTTAGATTTTCCGTCCATGAGGACACTCAACGGATCATGGTCAAAGTAGTGGATATGGTTACCCAAGAGGTAATTAAAGAAATCCCACCAGAGGATGTCCTCGACACTGCAGCACGGATTAGGGAGGCCATTGGTTTATTGATTGATGAAAGGGCTTAAGGGGTAGGGGGGTCATAAAATGAGTGTTCATGCTTATCAAGCCTATCGACAAACTCAAGTGTCTACAGCATCCCA
>JAAZLB010000092.1 GCA_012799535.1 Bacillota bacterium
GAGTGCCAACAGAGGGGCATATATAGTCTCAGGGTTGATACCCATAAAGACAATCAATCTATGCAAAGAATGCTCCAAAAAAACGGTTTTCAATACTGCGGAGTTATTTATCTGGCAGATGGAAGTCCGCGAGTGGCTTTTGAAAAGGTTCTCCTTCCTGAATCAACATTGTTCTTCGACAAAGTAATTGGTGTTGGTAACACGGCAACCATTTACGAATGGTCCGACGGTAAGGTTTTGAAGCTTTTTCATGCGGACTATCCTGCTAAGACAGTAGAAAAAGAGTTTAATAATGCCTTAGTTATAAAAAACCTCGATTTTCCCGGGGTGAAAGCCTACGACATTATCACTCAGGAAGGTAGAGTTGGTATCGTCTATGATCGAGTGACAGGTCAATCACTGCTTGATTTAATCCTTACGGGCGGTGATGTGGAAAACTGTGCCATAGTGATGGCGGATCTGCATAAGAAAATTCTCCAACATAAGACTAGCACTGGGGTACCTGATTATAAGGAGTTTTTGCGGTTCTATATCAACGTATCGGAGATCAACGAAGGTGAAAAAGAATTGGCAATCCGCTTGTTAGAGGGATTGCCAGAAGGTGATGTTCTATGCCATGGTGATTTTCATCCAGGTAACATTCTCATGAACGGGGAAGTTCCAACCGTGATCGATTTCATGAATGTCTGTAGGGGACCCTATTTGTACGATGTGGCTCGAACGGTTTTTCTAGTTGAATATACGCCTGTGCCAGGAGAGGCCATGGATCGAGGTGCACAACTACATTTGAAAAAGACACTGTCACAGCTTTACTTACAGCATATGGGTGTAACCAAGGAGATGATCCAGGATTATCTAGCAATCATATCCATTGCTAGGAAGGGCGAGTGTCCCCATGAATATAATTAGGGAGAGGTTAGGCTGCCTCTCCCTTAACACTCGGATTGATGCTCTTGTCTCGCCATGTACCCTTTCTATAGTAAAAGAAGGTAATTACTGCACCCAGGGTCCAAGAGACTAAGAGAGAAATAAAGGTGGATTCAGGTCTTCCTGTGGGATATTGGGGACTTTGGGTTAAATAAGCCACACCATAGGCCACAGGAACTCGTAAAACTACTAAAGAAAACAAAGAAATCCACATGGGGGTAATGGTATCACCAGCTCCACGCATTACTCCAGATAAGGCTTGGGTCACCGCAATGGCAATATAACCAATGGCCAAGATTCGCATGAAATGCATGCTCAAATCGACCAGTTCCGAGGTATCCGTAAACACGTTCATCAGGTGATGGCCAAAGAGAAGCAGTAAAATTGTGATTACAGTGGAGACTGCCACTGAGATAATGGTACCATCTCGGGCCCCTTGATCCACTCGATCCATTTTTCCAGCCCCAATGTTTTGACCAGTAAAAGTAGTCATAGCACTGCCAAAAGAGAAGTTGGGCATCATGGCAAAACCGTCAACTCGCATGACAATTACATTAGCGGCAATGACCATTTCCCCAAAGCTATTGGTGAGGGATTGCATCATGATCATAGCTAAAGAGAAGATTGCCTGGGTGATTCCAGAGGGTAAGCCAAGCCTCATGACTGTCTTGGTGAGTTCTTTGTCAATCCTTAGCATGGACCAGTTTAAATCGAAACTATCTGTCATGCTAAGCAGTTTAATCAGGCAGAAAACAGCGGAAACACCCTGTGCAATAACTGTAGCAAGTGCTACTCCAGGCACACCCATTCCAAAACTGGCCACAAAAAGAATGTCTAAACCAACGTTTAGGGCGGTGGCGA
>JAAZLB010000093.1 GCA_012799535.1 Bacillota bacterium
AGGCAGTATACAAGTTTTGATTTTGAAGAACTAACCCAATACCGATGGAATAAAGGGCCGCAACTACAATCTGCTGACCAAGTAGACGCCAAGTGTCCTTATGTACTGCGTGTCCCAACTCATGTCCTAGCACAGCCAAAACTTCATCATCGGACATGGTCTCCAGTAAGGTATCAAATAGAACAACCTCCTTGGTTTTTCCAATTCCACTAAACATGGCGTTAGACCTGGCCGAGCGCTTAGAGGCGTCCATAACCAAGATAGCTGCAACATTAAATCCCAATGAAGATGCTAGCTCTTCGATTCGAGTCCGTAGAGATCCCTCGGGCAAGGGTTCAAACTTATTAAAAAGTCTCAAGATTATCTTGCCTAAAAAGGCCACTGCCAGAAGCATGATTGCAGCAATAATGCCCCAAGTAAGGGCAACGAACAACCACAGATTGCCTGCGAATCTAAGATACAAAGCGTTTATTACACCTATGAGTAATCCTCCCAGAGCCATCGTGACTAGATAGCTTAGTAATAAATCTTTCACAAATGTCTGGGGTGTAGTCCGATTGAATCCGTGCCGTTCCTCTATGGAGAAGGTTCGATAAATCTGTAAGGGAATACCCAGTAGTAACATTATGGTCATATATACACCCAAGAAATAGAGTGATTGCAAAATCGGATTACTCGTCCAAGAGGCCACAAGTTGCTCCAAGCGGGCGAAGGTCCCAAACAGAAAAACGATCATAATAATTAGCTGTAATCCCCTCTGCACTAAGCTAAACCGCTGCACCTCTAAAGAATAAGCCAACCACTTTTGATATCGCTCTTCGTCATAAACATCCCTTACACAATCTGGTATAGGTCTTAGGCTGTGTTTGCGATTGCATAGAGAGACTACAGTCTCAAAAACGAAAACGCCAACGAGGAGCCAAACGATCATCCATTTCATCGAAACCACTTCCAGTTTGATTATTTACCATGCACCAGGGACTTGCAGAAGTCGCAAAACTTGTCTGGTTCTTCAAAGTTTGGGGCGTGAACTGACCTTTCAAACCAAATAATCTCCTTATGCAGTGCCTGTAGTTTTTCATAGTATGATTAAACCTATCTAAAAGAGTAATGACCAACTCCTCCGCATCGAGCACAAACTGCTCAATATTCTCTGGATGGAGCAATCTGTGCTGTACCTGGTCCGCCATGTAAAAACAGAATCAATTCCATCGATTAACCATCGGTAGACTCTGCAAAAACTGTAGCAAATCCCGTCGATCTCCCTGGGGCCAATGGGATATATCTTCACCACTAGAGTTGATTAAATCATCAGTAACCAGATAAACATGTATACCTAACTGAGCGGCACAAAGATCTTCTTGCACATCATTGCCGATCATTAGACATTCTTCTGGTTTCGCCCCTATGATTTCAAGAATATCACGGTAATAATTTAGATTTGGTTTGGTGAATCGCGAGTTGTCATATGTAGTAATCAAGACGAAATCTTCAGGATCCAAACCAGCCCAACGCATTCGCTCAAAAGTAGCCGCCTGGGGAAAAATGGGATTGGTGGCCAACACTAACTGGTAGCCCTTATCCTTAAGAATTTCTACACATTGTTTAGCTACAGGTGTAGGTTGGGTAGCATGAACCACCCGCCTAAATTCGTTTTGATAAAAACGATCAAACTCTTGTGTATGTGCCTGCACTTCACCACCAAAGATAGCTAAGAAATGCTCCCAAAACCGTTCTTCATTTGTCATCGTTCCATCATTAGCAATCATGATCTCCAAACCGACCATGACCGCATGGACTAGCTCCTTAGCCCCATAACCGAGGGTGCTCCCCTTTTGGCTTAACTCCCCTAAATAGGCTTTGGTAAATTCCTCTTGATCCATGGGAAGCAAGGTTCCATCTAAATCAAACAAAACTACACGCAACTTACTGCCTCCTTGTATTTTATCTACTATTCCATCTTGCCCACTTAGCCAATAATCGCTATAATACAACTGCTTACATAAAACCAAATAAATTATCGGAGGGAAAACATGACTCAAGAAATTCGCTTGCAAGATCGCACGGCCAACCCAGCACCACTAGGACTTTTAGGTTTTGGCATGACTACTGTCTTATTAAACATTCATAATGCCGGTTTCTTCCCCATGAATTCTATGATTTTAGCCATGGGTATTTTCTATGGTGGCATCGGCCAGGTAATTGCCGGTGTGATGGAGTGGAAAAAGAATAACACCTTCGGAACCACCGCCTTTACCTCGTACGGATTATTTTGGCTTAGCTTAGTGGGCCTATTAGTCATGCCTGAACTAGGTTGGATCGAAGCCTCAAGTTCCATAGCTATGTCCGCCTACCTATTAATGTGGGGCCTATTCACCTTTGTTTTGTTCATCGGCACTTTACGAATTAGCCGAGCGTTGCAAGTGGTCTTTGCCTCTTTGACCCTGTTGTTTTTGCTCCTAGCACTAGGTGATTTCACCGGCAATGGTAGTATTACTGTATTAGCAGGCTATGTAGGCATCTTCTGTGGTTTCTCAGCCATTTACACGGGGTTAGCCCAAGTAATCAACGAACTTCATTGTCGGGAACTACTCCCTTTAGGAACGGTAGAATAGATTTTGCGCATACGGAAAGGGCACCCCGTTTGGGTGTCTTTTTTAGACTACTACGCTTAACTCACTAAACACCCGTTGGAAGACCTCGTTCACCCCATACCCTTTCCGAATCGCTAAAGCGAAATAGCCTTCTTGCATCAGTTTTCTACCAACATTTACACCAACAGGGCAGTCCTTCGCCCACATTTGCAACAGCTCAGCTCTGCGAGGATGATCACGAGTTGTTAACTCAAAGGCGGTTATTAATACTATCTGAAATGTTTCTAGAACTTCGGGGCCAAGCTCTGTTACTAAAGGCTTGCTCCGCAAATAAGGAGTGGCAGACTTAAGGGCAACCGCTCCGGCTACCCTATCCCTACCAGCATACTTAATATTCCTTATGTGCATCATGACTATGGTTCCAAAACACATGGGGCAAGGTTCTAAAGTAGTGTACAAAGTATAAGCCCGAATATTAGGATGCTCCCTCTCTTTAAGCTGACTCAAGGCCGTCATCTCCGCGTGGGCCATAACAGTGCCAGCTAAAGGGTGGCTACTAGAGCTGTCAAAAATGGCGTTTCTGCCCCGAGCAACGATTTGCTCATGATCATCCACAATCACACAGCCAATGGGAATAGTAGATTTTGTAAACGATTCCCAAGCTAAACTGAACGCCTCTTGCCAATGGGGATTTAGGCTAGTCCACATTTTCCTAACCCCTCTTAGCAAACAGTGCTTGATGCACCTGATAGATCCGTTTCAACTCACTAATAGGTTCTTTATGGTCATCGACCCGTAGGTCTATCTTAACATCATTGAATCCACCATAGCCTGCACCTTCTTGCACCACAAAAAGGGCCGCCGATTGCTGACCACGAGAATCTCCCCCCGCGGCTTGACCCGCTTCAAGTGCTTCTAAAAGCCTATGGGCTAAGCTACCCTCTGATTCTATAAAGGTTTTGGCCATAGCTTGCACCGTTTCTTCACTCACCAAAATATTGCCCTGGACAGTGAAATTTGGACCGGTAACCCCTCCAGCCCAATCAAAACAACCCTCACCAGTGTAATTAGCAACATTACCTTGGGCATCGACAATTCCCACTTGCCGTTTGTCCCGCTCAGGATCAGATTCGATTAAGATATTTAGGACCTCCTGGGCCGACTTACCTTGTGCCAAGAGCTCTAACCCCTTAGGACCAAAGGTAGTATTAGCATAGCTCTGAGTAGCAATGGCCCCCACCCCAGCTTTGGCCCAGGGAACTACCGAACCAACAGCTAGAAACCTTGATTGAACTGCGACCCCCCACTCTTTAGTATTCGGATCACACGCTACAATTGAAAATGTAGCTACGATTTGCTCTGTCACTTTATTTCCCCCTAGCATTCTACAAATACTACGCACTTTTTTTCCTGGTAGTGGATATGTTTTCTGCTAAACTACGATTTTCAATTGTCAACCAAGTGGCGAAAACCGCTTCTAAAGCGATCATCGTGGCAGCCAAAATAAACACCCGCTCTGCAGGGAGATTATAACCCATGATTAGAATTATAATGGGAATTAAGATAGACATGATCAAATACGCCCGGGACTGATACAACCAAGCAAAGGGCAACAAATGAGCACCAAAGATCATGGCGATAATCATGACCATATTGGTAGGAGCTGCGGCGTAAGCCCACATGGCAATTAATATGTAGAGAAACTGATTGATTGAAAAAAGGATACCTAAATTGTTTAAGGGGTTATCCTTAGCAGAAAACTCTGCTTTTAGTAATTTGGAAAATGCAAAGGCCAGGGGCATTAGTGGTGCTGTACAAATAAAGGTGAATAAATTTCTTGTGTAAATATTTTCTGTAAGTGGAAAGTACCAGACCACCAAAATCCCGGTCCACAAAACTATAGAAGCCAAAATAAAATGCAAACCTTTGAGATTTCGCCTTGCCAAATCCGTTCTCATTTGATCAATAGTCACGCCTCTTCCCCCCATTTTGAGATGTTCTTCTAAGTATACTTGCTAAACCAGGAAAAACCCTTTAATTAGTTCACTCGACTTCCCTAATTCCTTCGAATAGTATATAATAAAGTTAACAATGTGTAAAATAAACGGAGGATGAGCCATGACAAAGAAGAGTTGGAAAGAGCTAGGCTTTGCCACTAGAGCGATTCATGGAGGACACGAACCTAACGCTGCGGGTGCTCTAGTCACCCCCATTTATCAAGCCTCCACCTTTACATTTGCTTCTGCAGAACAGGGCGGGAGAAGATTTGCCCTAGAAGAGGATGGTTATATATACACCCGCTTAGGAAATCCTAATTCCACCGAATTAGAGCAAAAAATGGCCCTCCTTGAAGGAGCAGAAGCGGCCATGGCCACAGGATCTGGTATGGGTGCTATCACCTCCGCCTTTTGGAGCGTATTAGAAGCAGGGGATCATGTTGTGGCAGGTCAAGCCCTCTATGGTTGTACCTTCGCCTTTTTGAACCATGGGCTCTCCAAATTTGGAATTGAAGTCACTTTTGTGGACGCTAGCAATCCACGCAACGTAGAAGCGGCATTACGCTCCAACACCAAGGTGGTTTATTTAGAAACACCAGCCAACCCTACTATGGACATTGCCCACATTGAAGCTATAAGTGCTCTAGCTCACAGAATTCCCGATTGTCTAGTTTTCGTTGATAACACCTACTGCACTCCCTACTTACAGCGCCCCCTAGAATTAGGCGCTGACGTGGTTTTACACTCCGCCACCAAGTATCTAAATGGGCATGGAGATGTGATCGGGGGGTTAGTTCTAGGCTCTCAAGAATTCATCAATCAAGTGCGTCTCTTTGGAGTTAAAGATATGACTGGCTCTGTGTTAAGCCCCTTTGATGCTTACCTAATCTGCCGGGGTCTTAAGACTTTGCCCATCCGTATGGAAAAACACTGTGCCAATGCCCAGGCAGTCGCGGAATTCTTAGAAGGGCATCCCGCCATTGATGTGGTTTATTATCCTGGACTAAAAAGCTTCCCTCAATACGAATTAGCTAAAAAACAAATGAGACTACCAGGTGCCATGATCGCTTTCGAACTGAAAGGGGGAGTTGCAGCTGGAAAGACCCTCATGAATAACCTAAAGTTATGTTCTCTAGCTGTCAGTTTGGGTGATACTGAAACCTTGATCCAACACCCTGCTTCTATGACCCATTCGCCATACAGTGCAGAGGAAAGACTAGCCTGTGGAATTACTGATGGTTTAGTACGACTTTCTGTCGGATTAGAAGATGTGGAAGATATTATCCAAGACTTGCAGGCGGTTTTGGACACCTTATAGTAAAAAAAGAGACCATCGATGGAATCTCACCACCGATGGTCTTATCATATTTTATTCACTAGCGGGGCCAGATTCTACCCCCCTCTTACTAAGTTTACTGGCAATCCATTTCCGCTTCCAAAAGCTAACTAGAAGAATGATGACCATTAAGGAAGCAATCAAGATTACCAATCCATAATCTTCTTCCCTTAGGCTGTTTCCCACAAGAACAGACATGACCATCCCTGGAAAGCGCCCCATAAAGCCACAAAGGACAAAACGAGGTCCAGAAACAGGTGTCAAACCAGCCACATAGGTTAATAGATCTTTAGGAAAAGCAGGAATGAAGAAAGCCAAAAACACCGCAAAATCAGTTTTCGAACGTTCCATTACTTCATTCAAACGTTCAAATTTGTCTGGTGGAACAAAGGCTTCTACTAGAGGGAATCCGATTACCCGGGCGGCATAAAAAGCAATAAACGACCCCAAAAGTGATCCGATCACTAGATAAAGGGTGCCTAACCACAAGCCAAAAATATAGCCTCCTGCGATCTGCACCACCCGTCCAGGGATAGGTGGAAGTACGATTTGGAAGATCTGAATCCCAATAAAAATTAACGCACCCCAGTGGCCATAGCTTTGAATCGCTTCCACCAGATCCTCTGGATTCTTCACCAATTCTGCCACCGTAGGTCCGTAGTAAACAGCAACAGTGCCTAAAACCACCACAAAAGCCACCAAAAAGATGAGTCTATGAATGGATATCCCGTACCAACGAATAGCTTTGACCTCCTTGATCCCAGCCCGGAAACTCAGTTTTCAGCAAAGCGAGAACCAAGCAATCCTCCCACACATCCCGATGCTTTACATAAGTATATTCTCGGAGTAATCCTTCTTTTTGGAAACCCA
>JAAZLB010000094.1 GCA_012799535.1 Bacillota bacterium
AAGTATACTAAAGAACCAAAATAAAAAGGCGAAAGAACAGGGATTTCCACCACCAAATTAGGCACTCCCCCGTCAGTATGGGCTAAAATAGTACCTTGAAAAGCTTGACTGTTCACATATTCCAAACTTTGACCTGCAAGATAATTAAGCCCATCTAAATCTTCCCGATCTGGGGCGATAATGTATTCTTTGCCCGTCTCATGTATCCACAAGGTAGTGGCAAAGATATTACGGGCACCATCTTGGATAAATTGTCCCATAGAATGGAGATCCGTGGTGAAGTTGACACTGGCAGGAAAGATTCCCTTCTGATCCTTACCCTCACTTTCACCAAAAAGTTGCTTCCACCATTCGTTGAAGTACTGGAGAGCTGGTTCATAGTTTACTAAAATCTCGGTGCTCTTGCCCTTGCGGTAAAGAATGTTCCTAAGTGCCGCATATTGATAGGCCGGATTATCCTGAAGAGTAGGTGAACTATACCACTCCCGAGCGGCCTGAGCTCCAGCCATCATTGCTTCAATATCAATACCTGCCACTGCAATGGGTAATAAGCCTACTGGAGTTAAAACGGAATATCTGCCCCCTACATCATCGGGGATTACAAAGCTTGTATACCCCTGGGCATCGGCCATTTTCTTCAGGGCGCCACGACTGGCGTCTGTAGTGGCATAAATTCTTTCCCTGGCTCCCTCTACCCCATATTTTTGTTCCAGTAGATCTTTGAAAGCTCGAAATGCGATAGCAGGCTCCGTTGTGGTTCCAGACTTAGAAATTATGTTAACAGAAAAGTCCCTGTCCCTCACTAAGTCCAAAAGATCTTGTAGATAAGTGCTACTAATCGCATGACCTACGAAGAAAATCTGCGGGGTCTTCCGCTTTTCCGTAGATAACAAATTATAAAAAGAGTGGGTAAGCATTTCAATCGCGGCCCGGGCACCTAAGTAAGAACCGCCGATTCCGATGACAATTAGGATTTCGGAGTTTTCTTGAATGCGCTTTGCAGCCTCTTGTACCAGGGCAAACTCCTTTCGGTCATAGTTCAATGGTAGGTCAAGCCAACCCAAAAAATCACTACCTAGACCAGTGCCTCCATGCAATTGCTCATGGGCCAAAGCTACTGCTGGTGCTAACGCATCTAACTCCTCTGGAGCGACAAATGGTGTTGCATACTTATAATTAAGGGTCAATTGTTTCATTATCTAAGACATCTCCTTTGCAAAACAATTGTTATTATAGAATACGACAGGCCTCTCCCCTTACCTGCCTTTACACCCAGCTTTTACCTGTGATAAACTGTACAAAGAGGTGAGTCAAATGGAAAGAAACATTGAGCGAATTGCTATCATCGGAGCTATGGACGAAGAGGTTGTAGCATTAAGGGATGGCCTTACCGAACTAGAGGAACACCCAACACCCTTTACAGATCTTCCTGTTTTTACAGGAAAGCTAGATGGAGTCGAGGTAGTAATAGCCCGCTGTGGCATAGGTAAGGTAAATGCAGCCCTCGCCACCCAGTATCTAATCGATCAATTTTCCCTTAAAGCAATAATTAATTCTGGAGTGGCTGGAGGTATCAGTCCCGAAGTAAAAATAGGGCAACTAGTCATCGGGCATAGTTCGTTGCAGCACGACTTTGATGTGAGTCACTTTGACTACCCCCAAGGAACTATTCCCCGTTTAGAAACTAGTATATTTAAGGGAGATCCTAATCTGGTAGAATTGGCATTTGAAGCAGGGGAAAACAAGGTCGGGGCGGAAAACATCCATAGAGGTCTAATTGTCTCAGGTGACCAGTTTGTCTCTTCTGTAGAGCAAAAACAAAGCATCTTAGCTGCTTTCCCTACTGCTACCTGTGTAGAGATGGAAGGTGCAGCCATTGCCCATGTGGCTTGGCTTAACCAAATCCCCCACGTTATTGTCAGGGCCATATCTGATCAAGCAGATAACACCGCCCCAGATGATTTCGATGCTTATCTTTTAGAAGTTATCCCAACTTTAAATGGGGTTATTCGAGCCTTGGTTCGCTCTGCTCACCAGAACGCCAACTAATAAACTTAATTATTCCCATACTTAAGGCGTGAGCTACACTAGTTCTAAACTGAGGATCACCCAACTTTGCAAGGTCAGCGGGATTAGACATAAAACCCACTTCCACTAATAATACGGGCGGTTTAGCCTTAAGCAACAGCAAAGTGGTTCTAGATACCGCCCGGCGCTCATTTAGAACCTGTACCCTTTCTAACTCTTCTAAGACAATCTGGGCGTAAATTTTATCAAGATAATTTCCGTCCTGATAAAAGACTATTGCCCCAGCTTCAGTTGAATCTTTAGTAGCGTTAGCATGGATACTAATGCCTACCCTTGATTGATTCATTAATTTAAACCGCCCTAACAGATCCCGGCGATGCCGGGTGCCCTCATCCACTAGGTGGCTCACATCACGGTCGTACTCTCGAGTGAGTCCTACTTTGAGACCTTGCGCGGTTAAGAATTTTTCCATTTGTAGCACAATATCTAGAACATAGTGCTTTTCATACAAGTCCCCTTCACCAATCGCTCCAGGATCAATACCACCATGACCTGGATCCAACATCACATCGTAGATAACATCCTGACTACCTAACCCTAAAGTATATAACCCCAAGGGGTACCCTAAAGGGGTAGCACTTTGCCACGCTAACAAAACCAAACAACAAAGTAAGATTAAGAGCGACCAACCGAGTTTTTTTGGTACAATTATAATGTATAATCGGGACATCCTCTCGCCTCCCCTTCCTTTCTATTCATATTCAAGAAAGGGTTGGCCTAAAACAAATGAAACCCAGGATGATTGAGGAGGAAAGCATAATGAAGAAACATTTGCTTGTCATGTTAATAGTGTTCTGTCTAGCTAGTGTTCCCGTTTCTGCTTCGCAACTCCCAGACGAACTAATTAGTGATGCAATTTTAGTTTTGCAGGAAATTGGGGAACAGCCCGATGCGGAACAACTATATTCGGTGCTGAAAAAAGCCCATGGTGTGGCCATCTTTCCCGCAGTGAAGAAAGTTGGTCTAGGCATTGGGGGACGTTATGGCGAGGGCTTAGTTCTACAATACAATCAACAGACCAAAACCTGGAACGGACCTTATTTTGTCACCATGAAGGGGCTTTCTTATGGCTTTCAAATTGGAGTGCAATCAACTGCCCTAGTCCTTGTAATAACCAGTGAGCGAGGAATAGAGAGTTTACAGGAAGGTAAAATCACCCTTGGAGGCAACCTGTCCATTGCCGCGGGACCAGTGGGACGCTCTGCTGAGGCAGGAACAGATCTAAATATGAAAGCTGCTATGTATAGTTATTCCCTAAGTAAAGGTGCCTTTGTGGGAGCTTCGTTAGAAGGTGCAGCCTTAGATAATAATGTGAACGCCAACCAAGTTTTTTGGAAGGAAAGACTTACACCTTCCGAGATCTTAAACCGTAAAGCTTCAAGTACTGCCATTCAAGGGTTACTAAAAGAACTAAACTCCATTATGGATTATCCCGAGGAGGGAAAAAATGAGCACAGTTAAAGTAGAAAGTTTTTCTTTAGACCATACTACTGTCCAAGCTCCCCATGTACGCTTGGCGGAAACATTTATCACACCCCATGACGATCTCATTGAAAAATACGATTTACGTTTCACCCAGCCCAATGAAGATATTATGCCAACTGGGGCAGTCCACGCCCTTGAACACCTCTTAGCTGGGTTTATGCGGGAAGAACTAGAGGGAATAATTGATCTTTCCCCCATGGGCTGTCGCACCGGATTCTATCTAATTAGGTTAGGACAAGGCGAGCAAGGAGAAATTGCCACTGCCTTGATCAAAGCCTTAGAAAAAGTAGTAGAAGCAGAAACTATTCCCGCAGCCAACGAAATTCAATGCGGTAATTACCGGGATATGTCCCTCACCGATGCCCGCAATTATGCCAAACAAGTATTGCAAGGTCTCCAGGGAAAATACGTATAAAAAAAGGGATGCCGTTCATAGTGGCATCCCTTTTTGATTTTTCTTACCCCTTCTGCATTTTCGCCCAAGTATCCCTTAGGGCTACAGTACGATTAAAGATCAGATGCTCCTTAGTTGAGTCTTTATCAACACAGAAATAACCTTGTCGTTCAAATTGGAAGCGATCTCCCGACTCAACTTCAGCTAAGTTGAGCTCTACCCTAGCATCAGTTAAAACTTCCAGAGAATTGGGATTAAGATTTTCTTCTAAATCACCTTCGTTGGGATCTTCCTTAATGAATAGGTGATCATAAAGTCTCACTTCTGCAGGTAAAGATTGTTCTGCTGCCACCCAGTGCAAGGTAGCCTTGACTTTACGTCCATCAGGTGCAGCACCACCCTTGGTTTCTGGATCATAGGTGGCACGAATTTCCACAATGTTACCTTCCTCATCCTTGATTACATCGGTACAGGTAATAAAGTAAGCAAAGCGTAAACGCACTTCTCGACCAGGTGCTAGTCTAAAGAATTTCTTAGGTGGATCC
>JAAZLB010000095.1 GCA_012799535.1 Bacillota bacterium
AGGGCTAACATCATTGTCTCAGACATACAGGCGAAGGCGTCCCCCACTTCAAAACCGAAGTTCCAACCTAAGTCCGGTTGATTAGGTACTGCCACAACTCCCCCATCAATCACTAGTACATCTGGGCGTTCTTCGAGAACTTGCTTACTGACATTACTTGGTCGCGACATATCGCACACCAAGGCACCCCATTTTAACATTTCTGGGCTAATTAGAGTTTCTAAGCTACTAGTGGCCACCATAATTACATCCGCTTGAGGTAGATATTTTCTACTATTGACTGTAATAATTAGAGGTAGGCCCCTTTCCATTAACTCTTCAACATAAGCGATCCAAGTGGCCAAGGGAGCCCCTTCTTCAGGAAAGTAGTCTAATCTGCTCACGTAGGTACCAAGGCTACGGGGAGCAAAGGGATACCCTTCTTCCCCTAGATTCTTGAGATGTTGAATGATTTCCACGGCCACTTTTAGCATACGGTATTCACTTTTCTCCGGCCTATTAGGGTTACCGATCAGGATAAGGCGCTCTACCTGTTCTGCCAAGAGTAGAGCTAAGGCCTTGCCAATTGCTCCTCCGGCACCCACAACTGCTCCAGTCACTTGACTAAGCTCCATACCGATTTTTTCAGCAGCGGTCAAAATAGCTTCCACACCTGATACAACAGTATAACTATTTCCAGTGGTTAGGGCCACCTTAGAATGGGGCAATACTCTACGGCCACCCATGGTGACCACGGAGGTGTAAGCACCTAAACCAACAATCTTAGCCCCTCGCTCAGCAGCCAAGTTGACTGCCCGACTAATCTCTAGGACAGCCTCATCTGCATCTAATGCTAAAAGCTCATCTGCAGTTTTCGGAACACAAATAAATTCACCATAGGCGCTTTGTCCTTGAGCGTCCACAATTCGAGTTCCGCTAACCACAAAGGGTTCTACCAGATCATTCCAACGAGAGCTAAGATCTGCTAATTGTTCCTGTTCTAACAGGGCTAGGCTTTCGTCGAACTCACAATAGTTTTTCAGATCTACCGGATGCACTAAAAAGGCAAAACGGCCATCTTGGGGCTGTGGTTCTACTTCCTGAACGCTAGCCACAGTCACTTCCCTTTCACCGTTAGAAGTTGCACTAAAACCCACTAAATGGCCGAGAAAGGCTGCAGTGTTCCTCTCTGCTAGACGACAAACCGTCCGTTCTATCCCTTGGATTACTTGTTCTATTTGGGCATCACTAATGATTAAAGCTGGCTCAATGCGAATTACGCTAGCTCCATTTAAAGTAGGGGCCACTCTGATCCTTTCCACATTCAATAAGTAGGAAGATACCATGGGGGTTAATAGTTCCTGTTCTGCCATAACTCCAAGTAAACTATGGGGGTAGGGGCTTCTAGAGTGATTGAATTCAATACCCAACATCAAACCTTGACCGCGTATTTTCGTAATGATATGAGGGTAGCGCTTAGCCACCTCTTCTAGACCGAATTTAAGTAGATTCCCCTTGCGAGTGATTTCTCCTAATAGTGCCGAATCATCTGCCGTAAGGATATCTAGAACTGCCAAGCCTACTCGACAACCGAGGGCATTTCCTGCAAAGGTAGAGGAATGTTTGAGACCGAAATCCTCCGTGTAAACTTCGGGCTTGCACAGGGCAGCACCAATAGGAACGATCCCACCCCCTAAAGCCTTGGCAATTACCATTACATCGGGAGTCACCCCTTCTTTTTCGCAGGCAAACATGGTTCCTGTACGCCCAAGACCGGTTTGGATCTCATCGAAAATGGTGAGCACACCGTATTCAGCACAAAGCTTCTGTACACCTTGTAAATAGCCTCCAGGAGCCTCTACGATTCCCCCTTCCCCTTGGATGGGTTCTACAATAAATGCTGCTGTCTCCTGGGCAAATTCTTCTAAATACACTTTAAGTGCTTCCAAGTCCCCATAGGGAATATGACGAAAACCTGGTACTGGAGCACCAAAGACTTCTTGATAGCCCTTATTACCTGTGGCGGAAAGGGCACCTAGGGTTTTCCCGTGAAAACTGTTTTTTGTAGATAAGATGGTGTTCTTTCCAGTCTTAGCTCGACATAGTTTAAAAGCAGCTTCCACCGCTTCCGCTCCACTATTTGCGAAGGTAACTTGTTTTAATCCTACAGGGGCTACTTCAATTAATCTTGCAGCTAAATCACCGGCCGCTTCCAAAAGGGAAGGCTGGATAAAACTAGGCTCCTGGTTTAACTCTAAATCATGAATTGCTTGCCAAATCTCAGGAGGATTATAACCAAAGGGTAGAGCACCATAAGCTGCGATACAATCTAAATATTCGTGCCCTTGATCATCATAGAGGATACAACCTAAACCACGCTTAAAACGTTTATTCAGGCCAATTTCGGTTAACATTTTACCTAAATGCGGATTGACAAATTCAATGTATGGATGCATTTCTTCGACCTCCTTAGATAATGGGCACACTTTGTGCACACCATCAATTATAACAATCTAAAGCAGGGATTTCAATGAAAAAGAGTGAACATAATCTAAGAAAAGGGAAACATCTAGGAGGTCATGCCTTGCCAACTATCTATCGTCAACTCAAACCAGCAGAATTTGCCCAAGCCATGAAAGTCCGTTTACAGGTCTTTGTGGAAGAACAAAAGGTACCCTTTGAGGAAGAACATGATTGTTATGATGAGGTGGCCCAACATTTTGGAGTTTTTTATGATGGAGAATTGGTGGGAACCGGCCGCTTAGTGTTTCAAGAACAGTGTGGTAAAATTGGTCGGGTCGCAATCTTACCTGAATATCGCGGAAGAGGATTCGGTAGTAATCTCATCCAGATGATTATTGCCACCGG
>JAAZLB010000096.1 GCA_012799535.1 Bacillota bacterium
ACTATCTTATCATAAGAGCAACACAACGGCAACACTTGGCGGAGGTATGATAGACATGGCGAGTACACAAAAAAACCCGAACCCTTTTCTTGCGGGGTTCGGGAGTTTAGTATTCCTAGTTAACTTTGAATCGAGCCATTTCTTCACTAACCGCGTTAGCGGCTTCTACCACTTCTTGAGCCAATACGGCCATTTGCTGGACTACGGCAGATTGTTCTTCTGTTGTTGCTCCCATCTGTTGGGCACCAGCGGCTAATTCTTGGCTGGCGGTGGCAACTTTGGTAATCTGTTGAACCAGGGTATCAATCACACTAGTGATCTCGCCAAACATTTCCCCACTTGCGGCAACTACCTCAGTTCCTTCCCGCACCTTGTTAGTACCAGTTTCGGCCAACTCTACTGAATTATTAGCGGAAGCTAAGATTTGATCGACTAAGTGGGTAATCTCTCCAGCAGCCATTGAAGACTGTTCGGCTAATTTCCGGACTTCGTCAGCTACAACCGCGAAACCACGACCCTGGTCACCGGCGCGAGCAGCTTCGATTGCGGCGTTAAGGGCCAGAAGATTGGTTTGATCAGCAATACCAGTGATTAATGTAACGATTTGCCCAATTTCCTCAGATTGTCTACCTAGATCCTTTATATTCAAGGCCAAAGTAGTAACCACCTCGGTTATCTCAGCCATAGTTTCCACTGTCTTAGTGATTTCATCTGCACCCTTTTCAGAGAGTTCATTAGTTCTTGTGACCAAGGATGACATTGCTTGAGCTTCGCTACTGAGGTCTTCGGCTGTGCCGGCAAATTGGTTAGCGCTACTTGCCAATTCCTCTACTGCCGCACTGGTCTCTTGTGTCGCGGTTGACATCTGCCTGGAGGCGGAATTGACAAGTTCAACCGACTGCAAAACTGAGTTTGCCATATTGCCAAGTCCCACTTTCATTTGGTTTAATGCTTGGGTTAGCGCCCCCACCTCATCTTTACCCGCATAATCTATTTCCTTGACGGCGAGATTACCTTGGGCAATTTCACCTGCGAAAGGGACCAAGCGTGCAACCGGTCTGGTGAGGCCTCGTATCACAATATAGGCAACCAAGATGGTGAGCACATAAGCACCAATTAAAAGACCAATAACGATTCTTCGAGCAACATTAGCATCTGTTATGGAGCTATCCCGAAAATTCTCGGCGGATTGCTGAGCAAAGCCAACGATTGTCTCGATCCGCTCATTAATTAGTTCAACCTGAGGTTCCCCTTTCTCCAGGGCAACCTTTGTAGCTTGGGTTAATCGCCACTCTTGCTGTAATCCAATAATTTCATCTCTAATCGGCTTCCAATCCATAAAGGCATTTAGGGCATCATCGAGTATGTCCGGATCTCCCCGAAAACTGTTATAAAGAACTATGAAGGATTCAAAAACTTCCCCTTCAAGTCTATCTATTTTTTCAATTTTCGCCTCGTCCATTCCCACGTTACCCGTTTCCATCTCTTTGCTCATAGCAATTATGTTACCACGCGCACGCAAGATTTCGGTATGTACTGTATAGGGGTGGTCGTACATTAGAGTGGTGGTATTGGAGATCTGTTCCATGTAGACAATGGCTACAACAGATACTACGGTGCTTAATACTAGGACAAGAGCAAACCCAAGGGCCAATTTCGTAGATAGTTTTAAATTACGGAACAACTTAGCTCCCCCCGTTTTGATTTTGCTTAGTCACCTAGGCGGGGAAATGTGGTTAGTGGGATTAGTTGTAAGTTTTTATCCCCCACGACGCCCGGTGCTTACAGACGAATTAGATAACAGGTTCTTTCCATTGCTA
>JAAZLB010000097.1 GCA_012799535.1 Bacillota bacterium
GCCTTAATATCGCCCCTTTGCAGGCGTTTGATCAAAGCAGCTTCATCAACTAAACCACCACGACCCACATTAATCAACACACTACCTGGTTGTAGTAGGTCTAAAAGGGCTTGGTGCACTAAATGATGGGTTTCAGGGGTGTAGGCCGCTTGTAGAGAGACAATCTTACTTAGGGAAAAAAGTTCCTCTAAGCTATCCACACGCCTCGCCCCCTGGGGCAACTCCCCTTGATAAAAGGGATCATATATTACGAGATCACAATGGAACACTTGCAGTTGCTGGCCTAAATAACGACCCACTGCACCATAACCCACCAAGCCAACGGTCTTGTAGAGTAATCCCTCGATCCAATATTCATCCGCTCGCCATTTCGTCCCACTTTTCATGGCACCCATATAATCAGGTAACTCACGCAAAGCGGCTAAAGCGTAGGCGATCACCGCCTCCGCCACACTTTGGGCCATAATTTCACTAGCATTAAAGACAGGGATTTTAGCTTCAAAGACTTCCGGACCTAAATAAGGGCGAATCGCTCCCCCCAAGACACCCACACAGCGTAAATCCCTAATCTCCGCCACAACATCAGCTGTCCAAAAGGGGGCACCCCAACCTAAAATACAACCTTGCACCTCCCCAATTAACTGGGCAAACTCTGTACTGGTCCAATTGCGTTCTAGATCATTCCAAATCAATTCATACTCTTGTGTGAGTTCTTCCACTAATTCTTGAGGGAAAAAAGTCTCCCGTACTTTGCCATGGGGCAAAGTAATTAAGATTCGTGGTTTCATCATCCTAACGCCCCCTCAGGTTGCATGCCTCTTTAACGTCTCTATATGGTCCTTATATTTTTATTCCGCACTATGTAGCAAATTCCTTCCAAGTTATCTAATCATTTTTATTTTCCAAATCTAGGGTATACAAAACCCGTGGTCGTCCCCGTCCTACCTGATCTTCGTAGCCTACTGGGATAGCCACACCTGCATCCACTAATTTAGTTAAAATACGATTGGCAGATCGGAGAGTAATACCTAGACCATCCTTAATGACCTTAGAGGAAAACTGCTCCGTTCCACTATCATCATAAAGATTGATCACCTTGGAGAGGGTTTTCACACTTAAACCAGTGCGCTCAGCTAAATCGGTAATTAGCCCTTCCGTTGAGGCCAGTTGATATAAAGGTTCATGGCCGCCACGAATAGATAGGGGGCCCACAACCTCCTTTTCTTGGTTAATAACATAGATTTGATCGGGGTTGGTTTTCCGGGCCAACTCTAAGGCGGACCTAGCATTATCCTCCGCATCGAGCATGGTGGAACCCATACCAATACCTACCACCAGCTTACCCCCGACCTGTTCCCGCAAGGCTCGAGTGAGGGGAATTGCCGTTTGATCCTGAGCAGTATATTTATCAAAAAGTCGCTGATTCAAGAGGACAACCATTTCTTGAGAATTCCAAAATACAGAAGCCCGATAACGCTTCCCTGCCCGTTCTAACCACCGACCAGTTTCATTCCACCATTCTTGATCCTGAAGTTGCTCCGTTTTTAGTGCCTGGGCCATTAAGAGCACCAATTGCTTACCTCTTGCTTGTTCTCCCTCCACAAAGGTAACAATTAACCTAAGAGTATTATGCATACCTTGGGTTGTGGGAACTAAACGTTGTACTGGTACACCCATTTCTTGCAACCTTTTGGCCACCGAGTTAATAGAGGTAATAGCCCCGGTGGTGTGCCCTTGATTATAGAGTTCTAGGTGGAACTGATAGAACTGTTCCGCTCGAAAGTGTTCTAAGCTGGTTTGATTCACCTGAACTTCAGAAAAGTCCAGACCTAATTCTTGATACATATCCTCAACTTCAGTAGTGGAAATGGTATCAATAGAGATCTTCGACACATCCACCTGCTCGTGAACGACAAAGTTAAACAGACATTGGTTAAGACTAGTACCTGCAATGGAAAAATAAAAAAGAGGCTTTCCGAAATTCTCATTAAGCACCAATTTATAAGGAACATAGCCTGTGAATAAAAACAAATCCACCTCTTGATAATGGTCTTTAACCATGGCCACAGCCTCTTGTTCACTTTTGTAAGGTAGGGGAATCCCCTGCAACATGGGGTAATTCTCCATTAATTTGGCGGCCTTGTGTACTAAATCCCCAGGGCCAATAATCCCCACACGATTGTTCACAACTACTTCACCTCTTCAGATTGACCTAGATAACCAGCAATAATACTGTTTAGAGCTTCACACCCAGTAAATAGGGCTTGAGTAGGTACTAAAAAGCGTGGATTGTGCAATTCATTCACTGCACCCTCTTGTCCCGAACCAATATATAACAAAACTCCCGGTACTTCTTGTAAGAAGTAAGCCACATCTTCCCCAATTAAACTAGCCAAACCCTCAGTGTACACCGGGGTGTCCGGCAGTTGATCCTGGAAAAATCCCCAAAGTTCTTCCGCTACTTCAGGATCATTAACCACTGCAGGTACTCCTTTTTGATACTCTAATTCATAAAAGCCCCCATACAAATTGGAGGAAGAGCTAAAGGCTTGGTGCAATAGGTTAATCATTAGGTCCTGATCTTCTACGCGTAATGTGCGCACAGTCCCTTCCACCACTACCGTTTCAGGAATTACATTAAAACTAGTGCCCCCTTGAATAATCCCAAAAGATAACACCTGAGGAAAAAGTACGTCTGTCCCGCGCCTAGCTAAACTAAAGGAAGATTGAATAGCGTGAGTAGCCATGGCAATGGGATCGATAGTAGTATGGGGAAAGGCACCATGACCTCCTTGACCTTTGAAGACTACCTTGAAACGGTCGGAAAAGGCGGTAATAGGACCCTTCTGCAAACCTAAAGTACCTGCTGGTATTTTTGGCCAATTATGAATTCCCACTAGGCGATCTGGACGATAGTAGTTAAAGAGATCATCTTCTAACATGGCCAAAGCACCTACTACAACCTCTTCTGCAGGCTGGAAAATAACCATTAAGGTGCCCGTAAGTTTAGCCCGGTGCTCAGCCGCATAAGCACACGCACCTAAAGTAATGGCCATATGACTATCATGTCCGCAGGCATGCATCACACCTGGATTAGATGAAGCATACTCCACTCCCGTTTCTTCTTGAACAGGTAGGGCGTCCATATCACTGCGGAGGGCGAGAATCGGACCTTTGTGAGCACCTTCTAAAACCCCTACAACACCTTTACCGCCAATACCCGTAGCAACTGTAAAGCCTAGTTTGCTAAGTTCAGTTGCGATA
>JAAZLB010000098.1 GCA_012799535.1 Bacillota bacterium
AGGATTCGAGAAAAACAAGGTGAGCCCTCTATGTAATACTCGGTAGAAAGGGTGCCTTTACCCAGTAGCGGCAGGTTTTTACAACTAGGCGTGGAATAGGGAAGGGAGAAATGGGGGATCATCTGTGAAAAAAAGTTTGTTTCTGATCGACGGTAATAGTTTGATTAATCGGGCCTTTTACGCCCTACCGCCCCTCACCAATGTTAGTGGAGAACCGACTAACGCGGTCTATGGTTTAACCATGATGCTCTTACGGTTACAAGAAGATTATGCCCCCGATCACATGTTGGTGGCCTTTGATGTTTCTGGACCAACCTTTCGCCACGAACAATATACGGAGTATAAAGCAAATCGGAAAGGGATGCCTGATGATTTAAGGACCCAGTTACCTATGATGAAGGATGTCTTAGATGCTCTGGGGATCACCCGCTTAGAAAAGCCTGGTTTTGAGGCCGATGACCTTATTGGTACTGTGGCTAAGCAGGGTGAAGCGGAAGGGTATCAGGTATACATTGTGACTGGGGATCGGGATTCTTTTCAGCTAATTTCGCCCCAAACTAGGGTGTTATTTACTAAACGAGGGATTACAGACACCGAGTTAGTAGATGAGGAGCGGCTCTTAAAGGAATATGGGGTAACTCCAGAACAGGTTAAAGACTTGAAAGGCCTAATGGGTGATAGTTCTGATAATATCCCAGGAGTTCCTGGAGTGGGAGAAAAAACCGCCCTGAAGCTTTTAGATAGTTATGCAAGTGTAGATGGAGTTTACGCTAATATCGGTGAGATTAAGGGCAAATTGCAGGAACGTTTGATTGAAAACGAAGAACAAGCTCGCCTCAGTAAGGAGCTAGCCACCATTAATTGTACCGTCCCAGTTGAAGTGGATTTAGGGGTAGTTGGTGAGCCTGATTATGCTAAAACCCAGGAGCTGTTCCAACATCTAGGGTTTAGGACCCTTTTGGAACGATTACCCCAGGCTGAGGTGGTGAAATCTACACCCCAGAAGGACTATGATATTAACTATGAAACAGTCACTGAGGACAATTTCGGAGAATTAGTGGAACTCTGCCAATCTAGCAAGGCAGTGTATCTAGCTACAGTAGGGGAGCTAGAGCAACTTCTGTGTTTAGTTGAGGATAAAATGTGGGTCTTGTCTTATGATTTTGTCCTAAATAGGCGGGAAGAACTTAAAGGTCTCTTTCAGGATAAGGAGATCCATTGCTCTAGTAGCAAGGATTTACAACATCTGCTCATGAGTGTGGACAAACCACTGCCTATCAACTTTGATCTAGAATTAGCCCTTTATTGTCTCAATCCAGAAGGACGTTGGGATTTTCCTACCTTAGCACACCACTATGGGCAACCAGCTCCAGCCCTTTCTTTAGATGAGTTAGGTTACCAAGTGGCTTATCTCCGCTTAGTTGCCGCGGTGGCACCATTAATTGAAGGGGAGTTACAGAAAAACGATCTCTGGTCACTGTATAAAGAAATTGAGTTACCCTTGGCTTTTGTTCTAGCCAGTATGGAGGCACAAGGAATTTTAGTAGATGCAGAAAAACTTCAGGAAATCTCTGCGGATCTGGAAGCTACTTTAGCTAAACTCACTGAGTCCATCTATGCAGAGGCGGGGGAAGAGTTTAACATTAATTCACCGAAGCAATTAGGGGTCATTCTTTTTGATAAAATGGGTTTACCCGTTTTGAAACGGACTAAGACAGGCCCCAGTACCAGTGCAGAGGTTTTAGAGGAGTTAAGCAATTACCCCATTGTGGGGGATGTTTTGGAGTATCGCCAAGTTGCCAAACTAAAATCCACCTATGCTGATGCCTTAGGGGAGTTAATTTCGCCTGAAACTAAGCGCATTCACACCACTTTTAACCAGACTGTGACCGCGACTGGGCGACTAAGCAGTACCCATCCTAATTTGCAAAATATTCCGGTGCGCACCGAAGAAGGAAGACGGATTCGAGAAGCCTTTGTGGCCCCAGCAGGGTACTATCTTGTTAGTGCGGACTATTCCCAAATTGAACTGCGCTTGCTCGCCCACTTGTCTGGAGATGAGGCTTTAATTCAAGCCTTCCGCAGTGGTAAAGATATCCACGCCCAAACTGCATCTGAGGTTTTTGGTTTGCCCCTTGCTGAGGTTACTTCAGAATACCGAAATGCGGCTAAGGCTATTAACTTTGGAATTGTCTACGGAATTAGTAGCTTTGGGTTGGCGAAAGGGATCAACTTAACCCGGGCCCAGGCTCAAGCTTACATCGATTCTTATTTCGAACGTTA
>JAAZLB010000099.1 GCA_012799535.1 Bacillota bacterium
CCGTTGTGGAGGCAATGAGCATTTCTTGACCGGTGGCAGGGGCGATAACCCGACCGATAGTGGTTACACCAAGGGGGAAGTTGTAGTGCATGGTGACAGAGGCGTCAATTTCCCCGGATTTTAAGAGGCGCTCCATAGTTGCTCTTTGTTCTTCTTCATTATTGGCTTCTACGGTTGGTAGGGTAGTGGCCCCTTTGGGACCAATGGCTACAACCTTAACATTTTTTAATTTACGTTGGGCCAATTCCGCACCTTTAACAACTTCCTGTAGACCGTGTTCACTTCCGAGTAGGGTAATTCCTACGGTGACCACTTCATCTGGAATTAGTGAGGTAATCTCCTCTTGCCCAGGATTTGCTTCCATTATAAAAGAGATCCCATCAAAAAGGTTGGTCATACGAGCTAGAAACAGGCTACCTTTACCAATAATCATGGCCCGCTGGAGATCTCCCTTGAGAATACCTTCTCGAGCAAAACCTACATAAGGGACTCCAGAAGGAATATGTCCTTGGGTAGGGGCCCAACCTTTCAGTCCATGCTCTTGTACAAAACTGTCTAATTCTGCTCTCTCAATGACCCCTTGTTTGACACCGAGAGCTGCAATCATTTTGTAGTTAGCGAGTGGCACATCACCAGCACCTGCAGGTACGGTAATCTCTGGGTTTTGCATTTCTACACTGTATTTATCAATATCCTTAATGGATAAACCGGCTACTGCCAAGGGATCTGTCACTAGGGCGGTGGTTACCGCTTGGGGTGAAGAACCGGTCCCAATTCGATGGCGGCCAATGGCATCGGTGCGAATAATGGGGTTAATACCATCATTGGCACTGATTAATAGGGCGAAGGAGCCTAGCATATCTTCGAGGACGGGCACTTCCTTTTTCACATGGTCCCGAGAATTCATACCCAGTTTGGAGACTGCCCCTCCTCCTAGAACCACCACATTCTTGTAGATCCCTGATTTAACTAAGGCAGTGGCATTTACAACACCGTGGGCAGGACCGGCACAGAAGGATCTCGTATCGGATCCGGTTGCATTCACACAGCCGGCCACTTCACCAATGGCTTTGGCGAAGTTACCGCCACCCCTTTGGTTCATATCACCACAAGCCTCTTCGGAGGTTTCAATAATGTAATCAACAATACCAGGATCAAGTTGGTTATTCCAGAGCAAATGCTTGAGGGCGAGGGCACCACTGGCTTTGGCAGCTAGATTCTCAAAAATAATCTCTGCTTTTAAATTGGCATCATGCTCGTGTGCTTGCTTTACGCAACCAACGATCTCACCATTGAATTCTAAAGGGATGGCCGTCTTGTTATCTAATAGGACTTTAATCTGCTCTAGACTTTGGTGTTTTTCCAAGATGGCGAGATCTTCTGGGGAGAAAAGGGGATGGGTGCTAAGTTTAGAGCTAACTTCTTGAGCAAAGTCTTTTTCTAGGACGACTAGATCGAATGAGTCCGCGATTTTCATCATGGCAATGAATTCATCGAGGGGAAAAATTTCCCCTAAATGACCTTGCCTTTTCGCTTCTACCCCATTTTCATACCAAGGCTGGGGAATTTCGCCAAGTTCTTCAGGAGTAATATTGCCTATATAACATTGGTTAGGGGGATAGGCTAGAACATTCTCGAAAGAACGTAATCCTGCTTTAACTTGAGCAAGTAAGGGGGCATTAGGATCTTTAGCCCGTTCCATAGTTAAGGTGGTACCATGGGAAAGGACTATATCGGGAGCGTGGAATAAACAATAGCTAGTTGCCTTTACTACTGGATTTGTCAATAAATACACCTCCAAGGTAAAAAAACGCCCGGTCCCTACCCAGGGGGCCGGGCGCCAACAAATTAGTTAATCAAAGACAGTTTGCTCGGAAACAGATTCGGTGAGTGAGAAAAGAGCTTGCTCCACTATTTTCTTCCGTAGATTAAATTCTTCTTCACCTGTAAGCTTGGGATTCCCTAAGGGATAGGGAATGGCCACGGCCGGGACAATGCGATTGGCCCCTACAGTGAGGGAAATGGGTGTCACTGTACAAACATGAACAACGGGAATGCCCACCCGCTCAATCTCTTTTACCATCGTTGCGCCGCAACGAGTACAGGTCCCTCAGGTACTAGTGAGGATTACCGCCTGAACCCCTTCGCTGACCAGCTCTTGAGCAATTTCGGCTGCAAAGGATTTGGCGTTAGCAACTGAGGTACCGTTTCCTACTGTGGAATAATAGTAGGGAAAAAGTTGGCCGATTTTGCCCTCTTTCTCTAGGGCCCGTAAAGCGTCTACAGGTACTACCCGATCAGGTGCTTGGTTAGCATAGACTGGGTCATAACCGCCATGGGCGGTTTCAAAAGAATCGGAACTGAGGGAAGTTAAATCCTTAATGCTGTATTTTCCGTAGTGGGAAGCACTAGAAGCTTCAATTCGATCTGGATTACCTTTGGGCACAATTCCGCCACTAGTGACCAAGGCCACAGTAACCTTACTCAGATCTGTTAAGGCCTGGGCTGGTTCGACCCGATCAAAGTGGGGAATGGGGTATTCCGTATCAAACCCTTCATTGTTAAGCTTCTTTAAAAGCATCTCAATAGCTCGCTCTGAACCCCGCTTCTCTACAAAGATATTCCGCCTAATACCTCGACTCAAATATCCCTCTTCTGCAGGAGTACCGATAGATTCATGGTTGGCCAGTTTACCCGCGAGCTTGGCCATGCTTGGTAAAGCAGTGCGCATACTGGCAGCTGAATTACCCGTTTCCACGATGTATAAATACTGGCGATAGCTTTCTACACCGGGGTTTTCAGGGTACATGCCAGAAACCGCGGGTATCCCCATTTCATGGGCAATCTTACCCACTGTTCCACAGGCCATTCCGTAACGGCCGGCGTTAAACGCGGGACCAGCTACAACTACGTGGGGCTTGAAGTTATCCAGCATTTTCTGCACTGTGGCGCTAGCTTCCTCAAGGTTTTCATTGAAATAACCATCTCCACAGACGATGGTACCTACAATGGTGCAGTTTTTTGGTAGTAATTGTTGTAGGCCCATCCCTGGACCAACTGGTTTGTCAAAACTCTGGGGAGGGGTATTGGCTTCTTCCTCACCACCAATTTGGCCGAAAAACTGATTTAAATAGACGACTATCCGTTTTGTTTCCACATCTTACCCCCCATTTCGTTCGCGATAGGTGGTGACCTCCTTGACGATTTCGTCTACGTCTAAGACCATCTCCATCATGCTGATCTGGTCTTCCCAAACATCTTCAGGGATAATCTCCTTAAGTTCAAAAATATGGTATACTGGGAGTTCTAACTGAACCCCTGTCAATGGACCGGCAAAGGTAGGATCTCCAGTTGTCACAGTTTCGGCGGCTAAGCCAGAAGCTTCTGCTTCCGCACCACCTAAAACTACAACTACTGAATCTTTACCATACTTTTCTACCAACTCGAGTATCCGAGTTTGGTTTTCCATGTCCATTGCTCCGGCGGCGGTTCAAACAAAGCATTCGGTAGTGGAAAAAACCACTGTTCCGCCAGCCTTTTTAATGCATTCTTCAATGGCTGGGCCTGGAATGCCGTCCCGATCGCCAATAACAGCAACATGTTTGCCTGTGAGATCGATCATGACCGAATCCTCCTTCATTTAATATTCGCGTGCAGTGAGTTTGTTGAAGCCTAGCTCGTTAGTTGCCCCAATAATGGCTTGTAGTTCTACCGTGATGGAGTCATCAGTACTACGGCTGCCCTTAAAGCCTCCGGCAATTACTTCAACAGGATCAACATTGCCAATCACTTTTTCCATTGCTGGTAAGGTGATTAGGGCATTAGCATTACCTCCGCTCACTATGGCATTTGCTAAGGGACTCCCGTCTGCTAAGGATTGGGAAGTTCCATCTTGGCCTGCATATTCGTCAGTGATTAAAACGGTTTTGATACCCTTACCTTCAATTTTAGTGCAATTCATCATGAGGTCAGTATCTGGATTGCCGAAGCCCTCTTCAGTAATAATTACTCCATCCACCCCTAAAAACTCTACCAGTTTTGCGGTCAAATCAGAGGAACGTTGTTTGTCAAGTAAAGTGACGTTTTCGTTTGTTACAACACAACCGACAAAACACAAATCCTTACCATGCCGAGCTAAAAGATCGTGAACAACAGGATTATTGAGGTGATGATAGGTAGTGTTTTTATCGCACGCGGAAACACAGTTACCACTAACAATAGCCCCGTCCATTACCTCGGTGGGGTGCATTAAGGTGGGCACCATGTTCTTGACATCCACACCGTAAAAATAGGTGTCATGAAGTAAACCTTGGCTTTGCAACATATACACGTAGGCAACCTTAGGTAAATCAGGATAATTCTCGTGATAGGCGTGGAGGGGAAGTAGCTCATAACTGATGGTTTCATCAGGTGTAATCTTTCGAGCTGCTTCTCCTAGGTAGTTGGCTGCCTTTAAACCCATGAGTCTTAAGGCGGCCTCATGTTGGTAAGGGGTGATTCCGGTTACAGGCTGGGCAACAACTACTAGGTTGTGTAACTTGGAGAAGGGACAAAGTTCTGCCCCTGGACCACTCATATCAATGATCCCTTCTTGGTAGCCTACGATCTTACCGGTTGTGACTACACTAACCCCCTTCAACACGTGGGTTAGTCCGCTTCCGGCTGTAAACATTTTACTAGCCATTCCTGGGAAGATGCCACCCTCTTGCTCTGGTTTAACCCGAGGTTCGATCACGTCTTTTACCGGCATGATCCGCACAGATTCACCTGGATGGGCAATTTCAAGCTCTACGGAAGCTAGGTGTTCGTCGGCGAGGAGCAATTTGGTTAACTCGTCTTTGTTTACGAAAAGGGTTTGATTTTTAACTTCGGTTTGTGGTCCGAACTGCAAATCTTTAATGAAAATGTTTCCAACTTTTAAGTGCACACACTCACCTCCTTTTCGTTAGTCTAACCTAATAGTTCGAGGATTTTGTTTTCCACATCCTGAGCATCAAAGTTGCCACTAAGCTCGTCCTTTTTTTCACCATCGTGGTAAAAAGCAATGACCGGTAAGGACATTACCCCTTCCGCCATGGCTAGGCGCATAGCCTTTGATGTGTCCAAGGAATAGAATTTCATCTTGTCTCCATATTTTTCTGCCAGACGTTCTACAGCGGGCATGAGTTCTAGGCAGGGCTTGCAGCGAGGACCCCAAAAGTCCACTACTACCCAACCGCTAGAATTGGGGATATGCTCTGCCCAAGTATCTTTATCTAAAGCAAACAATGCATCAACCTCCCTCCTGTGATCATTTTCACCTAACATATTATGCAATGATTATAGGTAATCCTCCTAGTTGTCGGGCTTTTGTTAACATTTTTAAGGGTCCGTTTAAGCCGGACGGTTATCGTCACTAATATGGATGATTCGGCTGCTAATAATAGATAATTGGGTAAAGGCTTCCGAAATCCGCACGCAAATGGTTGCTTCTCTTGTATGAGAAAGTAAAATTGCCAAATAATAAGGGGGAGATTGAACAAACGGAGGCTCAAACATGAATAAGCACATTACAGTTGATGGTAATGAAGCGGCGGCCCATGTGGCTTATGCCTTTACGGAAGTTAGTGCCATTTATCCCATCACCCCCTCCTCGCCTATGGCTGAGTTAGTGGATGAATGGAGTGCCCATGGACGCCTGAATCTATTTGGGGAACAGGTGCAAGTGGTGGAAATGCAATCGGAAGCGGGGGCGGCAGGCGCAGTGCATGGTTCTTTAAGTGTGGGTGCTTTAACCACCACCTTTACTGCGTCACAAGGTTTACTTCTAATGATCCCAAATATGTATAAGATCGCCGGTGAACTTCTGCCCTGCGTGTTTCATGTTAGTGCCCGGGCAATTGCCACCCATGCCCTGTCTATTTTCGGAGACCACCAAGATGTGATGGCTTGCCGGCAGACTGGTTTTGCTCTATTATGCTCAGGAAATGTGCAAGAAGTGATGGATTTGGCCTGTGTGGCCCATTTATCCACCCTTTCTGCCCGGGTTCCCTTTTTACATTTCTTTGATGGTTTTCGTACTTCTCACGAATATCAGAAAGTCGAAGCTTTAGAATACGACCAAATGGCTCAATTACTGGATTTAGAGGCCCTCGATGAGTTTCGAAAAGGGGGGTTAAATCCTGAACGCCCAGTTACTAAGGGCACAGCCCAGAATCCAGACATTTATTTTCAAGGTCGTGAAGCGGCGAATTCTTTTTACGAAGCAATTCCGGAAATTGTGGAAGGGTACATGGAGCGCCTAGGTAAGTTGACCGGTCGCCACTACCAACTCTTTGACTACTACGGAGACCCTGGAGCCCAAGAAGTAATAGTGGCTATGGGTTCTGTTTGAGACACTATTGAAGGTACGGTTGATTATTTAAATTCCCGAGGTCAGAAGGTGGGGTTAGTAAAAGTACGCCTGTATCGGCCTTTCTCTAGCTACCATTTTCTCCAGGCTTTGCCTCCAACGGTACGGAAAATTGGAGTGTTGGATCGGACTAAGGAACCAGGTTCATTAGGTGAACCTTTGTATCTTGATGTGGTCAAAGCTTGCCAGTCTTTATCGTCAC
>JAAZLB010000100.1 GCA_012799535.1 Bacillota bacterium
ACTTTGCCCCGATCGTTCCATTGAGCCAAACCTAAGGAAAGACCTTGGGCATCCGATTCATAAGCCTGTCGTCCATCCACATTGCCGTAATCTTCTACAACTATTACCGGTTTGTGTTTTAAAGTGGTAGGAATCTTCATATTGTAGCCTCCATGACAATTAGCAATTGATTATTTCAGTAATTCAGTGATTCAGTAATCTAGTAAATTACTAACACCAGTATAATTCAATCGAGTTTTCCCGTCAAGTTTAGACTACCGCCCCTTATTCTGGCCATGGGGAGGAATTATTTACTTGGAAGTGGAAAGAATCATTATCAATACTTTGGAGGGAAAACTATGAAGAAGATTGCGATCGTCAGTTTTAATGGTGAAATGTCTTGTTTCGTCCACGCCTTACTCAATGTATGGAATTACCACGAGAAAGGCTATGAGGCCGCTTTGATCGTGGAAGGTGCCTCCACTAAGAGACTTTTGGACATCAAAAAGTCACCTCAGGCCAAATTGTGGACAAAAATTGTTGAAGCAGGATTAGTACGTTCTGTGTGTAAAGCCTGTGCAGCCCAACTGGGTTCATTAGAAGAGGCTGAAGCCCAGGGGTTACCCATTGATGCGGCCTTGTCTGGCCATTCGGATTTAGAAGTCTTCACTGCTCAAGGTTACGAGATTATTCTATTCTAAAACTGGTCGAAAGGTATTACGCTATAGTGAGGTGATGGAAGGTGGTTGATAAGAAGGAGATTCATGAGGCCCGTGCAGTGGCCTACGAAGTTCTTGACTTGCTTCAACAGGTGGAAAAACAGCTCAAAAGCGCTCGTAACTGGGGTGTTTATGACATGCTTGGAGGTGGTTTTTTCTCCAGTTGGATCAAACACGGGAAGATCGACAAGGCAGATGCTTTATTAAGGCGGGTCAGCGAGAAACTACATGAGCTACAAAAAGAGTTAGGGGATATTCACTTGGGATTAGATTCTAGGGTGGACATTTCTAGTTTTCAACGCTTTGTAGACATTGCCTTCGATAATATTGTCTTCGATTGGATAACTCAGACCAAAATACAAGATAGTCTAAGCGAAGTGGCTAGGGTTTCTACAGAAGTGCGCCGGGTTATTTCTACCCTAGATCAGATAGAGCGAGATTATGGTCAATAAAGAAATAGAGCCAGTTGCCTGGCTCTATACACTAACAATCTTGTAATACACCCGCGCAGTTAGGGAATAGACTAGCCCATAGAAAAGGGCAAAAACCACAAAAGTACCGAGACAACACCAGGCAAAGAGCTGCACATTGGTGAGGTTAAAGACCATGAGCAGGCGAGTAATCATCTTAAAGGCGAAAAGAATATGGATTCCTGCGGTGACTAAAGGAAGAAAGAAGACCATCAGCACTTGGCTACGAATGGTTTTTTTCACTTCTTCTTGACCCATTCCCACTTGTTGCATGATCGCAAATCGTTTTTGATCATCATAACCTTCTGTAATTTGTTTGTAATAGATGATTAGTACTGTACCCATTACAAAGAGTGTACCTAGAAAAATACCGATGAAGAATAGTCCTCCGTAGAGCATATAGAAGCTATCTCTCTCTGCCGCTCGCGATTTGATGCTGATAGGCGGTGCCCCAATGCTTGCTCGCATTTCCTCATAGATCTCCAGTTCTTGTTTAGGAGAGCTGTCTAGCTCAAATCCCAAGTAATGAGTGAAACTACTGGCGCTTTCGCCATAAACTTTAGCTTGAGCTTGGCGTAATTCTTCTAGGATTTCGAGATCCTTAACTATCACAGAGTAGTTATTAAAGCTATCTAGATGCCCCGTGAAGGGAGCGCTGTGATCTTTGACCGTAAAGGTTCGTTCTAGAACCGTTAGGGTCTCGTAGGGGTAACTGTTATCTGAACAGAGTATTATCTCATCTTCTTCCAACGATAGAGGTTTATTGACTATTCTTTGATAGTCAGCTAAGTTTAGGAAACTTAAAAACCCAACGTTCGGCGAAAAATCAGAAAAATATTCTCGTCCAACCAAAAAGGAGTCCCCCTCTTGGGCAACGGTTATGGTCAGATCGCGAAAGTCTACTGATTCTTGGGGCTGCAGATCATGTTGTTCTAGGATGGAAAAAGCTTGACTACGTATAGTACCCACATCTACATTTTCCACGTCGTACACCTTAATTTCAATGCTCCGGGGGAATCGATTGCGTAGTTGGTCTTCTACACCTACATAGAGGGCGAAGGTGGTGGATAGGGTAACTAAAACTGCAGTAGAGAGAATACAGATATTGGCTAAACCAACGGCGTTTTGTTTCATCCGAAACAGTAAACCAGAAATCGCAGTAAAATGGCGAGGTTGGTAGTAAAATTCTTTATTGCTCCGCAGCAACTTCAGAATTCCTACACTTCCTGCAGTGAAGAGACTATAGGTGCCGACCATGACTAAAAGAACCGCAAGGAAAAACCGACTAAAGGCTTGTAGTGGTGATTCGGTGATTAGGGCAATATAGTAGCCCGCTCCTAGAGAGATCGCCCCAATTAGGATCAACAACCATTTGGTTTTAGGTTCCCGCTCGCCCATTTGCTCACTACGGAGAAGTTCAATTGGTTTAGCTAGTTGGATTTGGCCTAGATTGTAAAAAAGGGAAAGAGCAAAAATTCCACCAAACAGAGCCACACTAGTACTTATTGACGAAAACGGTATCTCAAAAGCCAAGGGCACATTGAAGGCGATAAGTTTAAGCAGCACCAAGAACATTAGCTTTGAAAGGATCATTCCGCTGATTATACCAACCGTTAAGCCAAGAAGGGCAATGAAAAGGGTCTCCCAAAACATGATCTTGGCCAAATGCCTCTTTTCCATACCTAAGATGTTGAACAGCCCAAATTCTTTTTTGCGCCTTTTGATTAAAAAGCTATTGGTGTACAGCAGAAAGATGGTAGAGAAAATAGCTATGACGATCACACCAAAAAAGAGCAGTACTTTGAGCTCGGTGCCCCCACTCATTTGGTTCAAAGCTTCATTTACTGAGATTGCGTGCATGATAAAGTACATACAGATGGTGCCAATACAGGTGAGCAGATAGGCTCGATAGGTTTGGGAGTTCTTCTTAAGATTATTCAGTGCCAACTTTTGATAAAAAAACCTAGGCATGACGTTCACCACCTGTAGCAATGGTGGTTAGGGTGTCACTAATTTTCTGATACATCTCCTCCGTGGATAGGGAAGTCTTATAAAGTTGATGAAAAACCTCTCCGTCTTTAATAAACAAGACCCGCTTAGCATGGGCAGCTGCTTGGGTGCTGTGGGTGACCATGAGAATGGTTTGCCCCTGTTCATTAATCTCCGTAAACAATCTGAGTAAAGAGGCAGTGGCTTTAGAATCCAAGGCTCCTGTTGGTTCGTCAGCTAAGACAAGTTGGGGTCTAGTGATCAAGGCTCTGGCTACTGCTGCCCTTTGTTTCTCTCCCCCTGAGACTTCGTAGGGGTATTTATTAATAATAGGGGTAATGCCCAGTTGCCTAGCGATAGGTAGCAGACGCTTATTCATTTCTAAGTGGGATTCTCCAGCTAAGACTAGGGGAAGAAAGATGTTGTCTTGGATCGAGAAAGTATCTAGTAGATTGAAATCTTGAAATACGAAACCCAGATTATCGCGGCGAAAGGCAGAGATTTCTCGCTCTGAGATTTCAGCTAGATTCTTGCCATTAAGTAATACTTCCCCACTAGTGGGCTTATCTAGGGCAGCAAGGATGTTTAATAGGGTAGTCTTACCTGAACCAGACTCCCCCATAATGGCCACATATTCTCCTTTTTCTACACTAAAGGACACATTAGACAAGGCCTGAACTTTGTGACTACCAAAACGGGTTGTATAGACTTTTTTGAGATTATTCACCTCTAAAATATGCATGGTATTACCTCCATTTCAACTTGGTTCAGGCTAAGTATAACAAAGGGCCGAAATGGGTTGCCATGGCTTTGGCTTACATTTCCGCCCCTAAACTTACATGTTTGTAAGGTAATCCTATTTCACCTGCAGATTCACGCGATCTAATCCAATTTTTACCTTAGTTCCTTCACCAACCACTGATTCTACTTCAATAGGGTGACCAAGCTGGTCTAAAATGAGCTTACACAAGTATAAACCAATTCCCGTAGACTTTTGATCGATGCGACCTCGGTAGCCCGTAAACCCTTTCTCGAAAATTCGGGGTAAATCTTCTGGGGCAATACCCCAACCAGTATCTTCAATCACTAAAAACTGACCTCGCTTTAACGATGCGTCGAGATAGATGGCAATTGAGCCTTCGGTAGTATATTTCAAGGAGTTGGATAAGATTTGTTCAATGACAAAACCGAGCCATTTCGCATCTGTTAATACTGCTTGATTGAGATTTCCCACACTTAACCCAATCTTTTTTTGAATAAACATCTTGGCGTATTTACGTACCGCGGGACGGACGATTTCATCTAGATTATAACTTTGAAATACAAAATCCGACGTGGGACTCTCGATCCTAAGAAAATGGAGCACCATTTCTACATACTGTTCGATCTTAAAAAGCTCCAAGGCTAGTTCGGCACTTTGCTCATTGGGTCGGTCTTGCAGAAGCAAATCCATGGCCGCAATGGGTGTCTTAATTTGGTGGGCCCATAGCGTATAGTAATCCTCTAATTCTTGCCGATTTTTGTCCCCATCTAAAACTAACTTTGCTTGGTGATCAAAGAGTATTTTGATTAGGTCTTGATACAATGCTTCTAGTTCATCTTTGGGCTCGGGAAGTCCATCAAGAGTGATCGTAACTGAAGATTGTAGGTTTGATAGTTGTCCATAACGCTTCAGAAAACGGGGGAAGGAAAAGCTAAAAAAGATGGCTCCCACAAATATGGATAAAAGAGCTGCGTAGCCAACTGCTGCAACTGGTAGCCCATGGAGAAAGAGTACTAGGGCGAAGATGAGGGCGGACAGGCCGAAAAGGGCTAGCCAGGTTCTATTTCTATGAAAGTAGGCTAATAGGGGCATTTTCATGATTGCACCACATAGCCTTGCCCCTTTTTCGTTAGGATAAAGTCCTCTAGGCCGATAGAATCTAATTTACGGCGCAAGCGGGCAATATTAACAGTGAGGGTGTTTTCATCCACATAACTGTCTGTTTCCCAAAGTCGGGTCATGAGGGTCTCTCTACTGACTACCACATCTTTGTTTTCTAGTAAGGTCTGGAGGATTTTATGCTCATTACGGGTTAGATCAACCTTTTGTCCTTCGAAAGAGAGGGTAAAATCACTAAGATTTAAGATGGCTCCTTGGTGTTCGAGCAAAGTGGTTTGACCAGTAAAATCATAGGTGCGGCGGAGTAGGGCTTGGATTTTCGCAGTGAGTACCGTCAGGTCAAAAGGTTTGGCTATAAAATCGTCACCGCCCATATTGATTGCGAGCACAATATTCATGTTATCAGAAGCGGACGAGATGAACATAATGGGTACCTTGGAGAGCTTACGAATTTCACTACACCAATGGTAGCCATTGAAAAAAGGTAGGCCAATGTCCATTAACACTAACTGAGGATCGAAGTTGATGAATTCACCAAGGACATCTTGAAAATCTGTTATGTATTTAGCTTCATAACCCCAGCTAGTAATATGTTTGGCTACAGTTTTGGCAATTACTAGATCGTCCTCAACAACTAGGATCTTATAGAGCATTAGCTCACCTCCCCTACGTTGGTTTAAACATTTTTGAAGGGTAAATTAGCTATAACTAGACCTAAAAGCACCCCACCGATGAGATAATATACACTGCCTAGTGGGGTGTAAAGAAGAATACCGAGACCCGTGGAAACACCGAAAAACACCCAGTTTGCCTCATGTTTCTTTCCTGTTTTACTCATGGGATCTGCCTCCTCAAAGTCCTGCTACTTTGACTATACTTGATGCAAAGGTGATTTGCAACAGTTTTCACAAAATTTGCTCTCTTTGTTCACCGTATAAAAAAGGAATATCCTACCTTATATCGAATTGAATATAACCAACTCTCATCTGCTTAGGGGGTGAAAGCATGAAGTCCTTTTCTAGAAAAGTTTATATCTTAGGTTTGTTATTTGTACTTGCGGTGGGCTTAAACACTTTTGAGGGCTTTCGACAATTAGAAACCTCCCTGAGGTATGAAGCGGAGCGGGGTATTGAATACAAATTAGAATATATTTTAAGTCAAATTACTGCTGATCTTAGTCAGGTGGAAGGGACTTTAGACGCCACGGAAATATTGCTAACCGTGGGAGAAGATGAGGATCACCTCTTAGGATTTTTCATTGAAGTATTGAGACAAAACCCATCTTATCTTTCCATTTATTTGGGAACCCCCGATAACAGAATGATTAATGGTAGTGGCTGGATTCCCCCGGAAGGTTTTGATGTGCGAGTGCGGCCTTGGTATCAGCGTGCTGTTCGAGAGGATAAGCTAGTTTTTACGGAGCCTTACTTAAACGCCTCTGATGATAATTGGGTAATTACTGTGGCTAAGCCAGTGTATTCTAGAGATGGGAAGCACTTAGGGGTTATTGCCATTGATAAGACATTGCAGGGTATGTTAGAGTTTCTGGAAACTGAAACCGCCTCCGAAAACGGTTTTTCTTTCTTTTTGGATCACGGAGGAGACATTATTGTAGACCGTAGTGGAGCATTAGAACCGGACAATGTGGTTCAGCTGAGTAGTGATCTAGTCAGTAGGCTCCTTAGTGAGCCAAGTGGCCATGTGTTCACTAACATAGAAGGTGCAGATGGTTATCTAAGGTGGCAAGCCTTAGAAGGTTCTGGTTTTGTGATTGGAACTTTCGCTCCCCTGAGTGACTTTTTTGATCGCCGTGCCCAAAGCTTGCAATTGATTGCCTCAGCAGTCGTAGCACTTTTAGTGGTGTTTTCCATGTTATTCTTTTTTCAAAACCGCTACATTGTCCGACCTGTGAGGATCTTAGAACAGGATATTCTAGGTATTTCATTAGATGAAGATCCCGCTTATAGATTACCGGTTTCTAAAAGACACCCTTTCGAGGCGTTACGGCGGACCATCAATGTGGTGTTGGATCAAACCCAAGAACATTATGAGAATGTAGTCTATCAGCAGGAAGAGCTGTCTGCAGCTTACGCCCAATTGGTGGCCCACGAACAGCAATTGCAGGCTCAACACACAGAGATTAAGCAACATGAGGCCAAGGCGCAATTTCTAGCTGATCATGATCCCTTAACAGGTCTTTTTAACCGTAGCAAGTTCGAAGAAGACTTATCTAGTTCTTTACAAGCAGGTCAGATGGGTGCAGTTTTGATGTTTGACATAGACGATTTTAAAAACATTAATGACACTCAAGGTCATGTCTATGGAGATCGGGTGTTACGTTCTATCGCCCTTCTTTTAAAGAAACAACTCCAGCCTAATGAAACTGCCTATCGGTTTGGAGGCGATGAGTTCTTAATCATTATTGAAGGGGAAGTTGATCCTGAAGAGATTCGTGCCACAATTGAGGAAGTGAGTCGCTGCCTAAATGAAACTAGCGTTATTAACAAACGGCATAGCCGTATTACCTCAAGTATTGGAATAGTCCGTTATCCCTTCGATGGCACCACAGTAGAAGAACTTTTAATTAAAGTAGACATAGCCATGTATAATGCTAAAAAGGGTGGAAAAAACCGCTATATGTTCTTTGAAAGTGGGATGGCTACCACCTTTAGTGAGCGGGTGCAAGTGGAACGGATGTTGATAGAGGCTATTCAAACGGAGAGCTTTAGGTTGCTCTATCAGCCAGTAGTTAACGCAGATACAGGTGATATCACTTACCTTGAAGCCTTAATTCGGATTAAGGATAATCCCCTGTCACCGGCAGTGTTTATTGCGGTTGCAGAGGAGTCTAATTTGATTTTACCCATTGGTCGCTGGGTGATTAAAGAAGCAGTTTCTCAGTTGATTAAATGGGAAGAAGCTGGGATGGATTTAAAGCCTGTTTCGATCAATCTTTCGGCACAGCAGTTTTACGACGATGGTTTGGTGGACTTTTTAGTGGAACAGATTGAATTATCAGGCGTTGATCCTGGTTTGATTGAAATGGAGATTACTGAGACAGTATTAATTGGTAATGCCCAAGAGGCAATTGAAATTATTGAACGGATCAGGGCCTTAGGAATTAAGATGGCTTTGGATGATTTTGGAACTGGTTATTCTTCGATCAATTACATTACCCGAATCCCTGTAGATCGGATCAAACTTGATCGGAGCATGACTGAAAAGCTGATTGAGAACATTCCGGTGATGGAAGGGTTAATTGCCATTGCCCACGGTTTGAACATGGATGTGGTGGCTGAAGGGGTTGAACAGGTGGAAGAAGCTAATCTCTTAATCGAGGTAGGTTGTGATTACCTCCAAGGGTATCTCTTTAGTCCACCCATTCCGCCAGAGGATGCAGAACAGATTATGCATACTGATTTCGGGGATATTTTGGGGCTTCGAGATGGATAGAAAGATTAGAGGGAGAAAGATACTCTCCCTTTTTTCATGCGTTGCAAAAGAGGGAAAGGTGGGCTCTAGCTATGGAGGAATCATTGCCGGTAGATGATTGTAGGGTACAAATTGCAACTTTAGGTAGTTTACAGACCTATCAATTTGTAGTTATTTTCGCCCGTTATCAAGGAAAATGGCTTTATTGTCGAGCCAAGAATCGGGATTGCTTTGAAACGGCTGGTGGGCATATTGAGGTGGGAGAAACGCCATTGGATGCCGCTAGACGTGAGTTTTATGAAGAAACTGGTTCGACTAACTATGATATGACAGCAGTCTTTGATAATATTCCAGACAGAATGAGGTTCCCGGATATTTTACCCATTTTGTTTGAACAGATCCAGTGCTGGCTCAACTTGCAATCTGCCAAAGAGGAGATTTGGGACATCTACGATCGAGCCCGTAA
>JAAZLB010000101.1 GCA_012799535.1 Bacillota bacterium
ATAGAAAATAGAAAAGTGATTTGGGTCACAGCATTTTTTTTAGATTAAACTATAATGGACTTGGTATCAGACATTGATACCAGCAGTTTAACCACTGTAATAATAGCCCTTAATGATTGGAAGGTGAGCAAAAGATGCAGGAAAATTTATTTAATAGAGAAGAATTGGCCAAGGCTTGGGAAGGCTTTAAGCCAGGTCAGTGGTCTGAGGAAATCAACGTGAGAGATTTTATTCAGAAAAACTATCACCCCTACTACGGTGACGAAAGTTTTCTAGAGGACCCCACTGAAAACACCACCAGCCTCTGGGAGCAAGCGAACGGATTAATCCAAAATGAGGTCAGGACCAAGACAATCAATGTTGATCTTGAGCGGTTTAGTGGAATTGACAATTTTCCACCAGGATATATCGACAAAGACAAAGAGTTAATTGTAGGATTGCAGACTGATGCACCATTAAAGAGGATCATGAATCCCTATGGTGGTTTTAGAATGCTGAAAAATGCCCTTGATGCCTATGGACTAAAAATGGATCCTGAAATGGAAAAACAGTACAACGAATACAGAAAAACCCACAACCAAGGGGTATTCGATGCCTATACCAAAGAAATGAGAACTGTTCGTTCCGTAGGATTACTCACTGGTCTACCTGATGCCTATGGTCGTGGCAGAATTATCGGAGATTACAGACGAGTTGCTTTATACGGAACCGATTATCTCAAAGAAATGAGAATTAAGGACAAAGACAATCACACAGGCCCCGCAACTGAAGAGACCATCAGACTGCGCGAAGAATTTTCTGAACAGATTAGGGCATTAGATGCGCTGAAATCTATGGCTGCTAAATACGGCTATGATATTGGAAGACCTGCTAGAACTGCACAGGAAGCAGTACAGTGGTTATATTTTGCCTATCTTGCTGCAGTTAAAGAAAATAATGGAGCAGCTATGAGTCTTGGCAGAAACACCGCTTTTTTAGACGTGTATATTGAAAGGGATCTAAAACGGGGTCTCATCGATGAGAAGACTGCCCAAGAACTAATCGATCAACTGGTTATTAAACTTCGCCTAGTGAGACATCTCAGAACTCCAGAGTACGACGAATTATTCGCTGGAGATCCAACCTGGGTGACTGAATCCATTGGCGGTATGGGGGAAGACGGTAGACCCTTAGTCACCAAAACAGCCTATAGATTCTTACACACTCTTACCAATCTTGGCACAGCTCCTGAGCCAAATATGACCGTATTGTGGTCAGATGATTTGCCCAGGGAATTTAAAGAATACTGCTCAAATATGAGTATCAAGACCGCATCCATCCAGTACGAGAATGATGACGTGATGCGTCCCATCTATGGTGATGACTATGCCATTGCCTGCTGTGTCTCTGCAATGAAAGTTGGCAAAGAGATGCAATTCTTCGGAGCAAGAGCTAACCTTGCTAAAGCACTGCTCTATGCCATTAATGGTGGAATTGATGAGCTAGCTGAAGTTCCAGTCATACCTGGAATTGAATTAAATACCCAAGAGGTTTTAGAATACGACACAGTACTTGCATCCTTCAAACAGGTAATGGACAAACTGGCCAAGATTTATGTGGAAACCATGAACACCATCCATTACATGCATGACAAATACGCATACGAAGCAGGGCAGATGGCACTCCACGATCCTTATGTACACAGATATATTGCCTTTGGAATAGCGGGAATTTCTATTGTAGCAGATTCCCTTTCTGCCATAAAATATGCTAAGGTAAGACCCATCAGAAATGAAGCGGGAATCGCAGTGGACTTTGAGGTTGAAGGTAGTTTTCCCAGGTATGGAAATGATGACGATCGGGTGGACAACATTGCTATTGAGGTAAATGAATACTTCATGGAAGCTTTAAGAAAAACCCCTGCGTACAGAGGTGCAGAACACACCCTATCCCTCCTTACCATTACTTCTAATGTAGTTTACGGAAAGAAAACGGGGGCAACCCCTGAGGGACGTCAGAAAGGAGAGCCCTTTGCACCAGGTGCCAATCCTATGAACGGGGCAGATCAAATGGGTGCTCTTGCCTCTTTAAATTCAGTGGCTAAACTTCCATTTAAATCTGTCAATCAAGATGGAATTTCCAATACCTTTACCATCATACCTTCGGCCCTTGGTAAGAATAATGGGGAGCGAGTCACAAATCTAACCAATATCTTAGATGGATACTTCAACAAGGATGCTTTCCATCTCAATGTTAACGTTTTAGAGAAGGAACTCTTACTCGATGCCATGGATAATCCAGAGAAGTATCCAAATCTCACCATTCGGGTCTCAGGCTATGCAGTAAGATTCAATCAGCTCGATCGAGAACATCAGTTAGATGTAATCAACAGAACTTTCCATGAGTCCATGTAATCAGGTTTTGTAGAAAAAGGGGGGGATGTTATGCAAGGCTTCGTACATTCCATTGAAACTATGGGATTAGTGGATGGCCCAGGAACTCGAACCATATTTTTCCTCCAGGGCTGTCCCCTAAGATGTGCATTCTGCCATAACCCGGACACCTTAAAAAGAGTGGGAGGCCAAGCCATAACTCCCCAACAACTACTAGAAATGGCAGGTAGATATAGATCTTACTACGGAGAGGAGGGGGGCGTAACCTTCTCTGGCGGAGAGCCCTTGCTACAAGGTGAGTTTGTCTATGAATCCTTGCTACTTCTTAAGCAAGAAGGTTATAATACATGCATAGACACTTCTGGGTTTGGCAATCCGAGATACTATTCTAAGATACTTCCCTTGGTAGATACTCTAATTTTAGATGTTAAGGCTTTTGACAGCATATCTTTTGAAGAGTTGACAACTATCAATGGCTTTGATTCTTATCTAAAATTCCTTGCCAACCTAGATAACCATGGTTTTAGAGGTCAGATTTGGGTCCGGCATGTAATGGTTCCAGGCTTCACGGACAACAAAGAGTCTATGGAGGATTTTATCAACATCCTCAAGCCCATTAGTGCTAAGGTGGATCGGATTGAGATCTTGCCTTACC
>JAAZLB010000102.1 GCA_012799535.1 Bacillota bacterium
CTTCTCTGTAAGGAAACACACCAACAGACGATCAGATTTGCTCCACCTTTAGTAATTACAAAAGCAGAGATCGACTGGGCATTAGAGCGAATTGCCACTGTACTCAAGTAAAACAAAGAAATAGACACCACTACCTACAAAAGGTGGTGGTGTCTTGCCTTTGAAAAGTTATAATCCACGGCGGATATAAGGTTTTCCACTAGCAGCTGGTGGTGTAGAACGACCGATAATACCAGCTAGAGCCGCCATAGTTACGATATAAGGGAACATGGCGAAAAATTCTGTTGGAATAGCCACTAAGCCCCAGTTTTGAGCAGTGAGTTGCAAGGCGTCTGCCACTCCAAAAAGAAGTGCCGCCCCCATAGACCCAATGGGAGTCCACTTACCGAAAATCATGGCAGCCAAGGAAATAAAACCTTTACCTGCGCTCATGCCTTCCCTAAACAGAGAAAGTTGTCCTAGTGAAAGGGTAACCCCTCCCATTCCGGCCAAGAACCCACTCAAAATCACTGAAAAGTACCTTACGCCAATTACATTTACACCAACTGTATCTGCTGCCTCTGGATGCTCGCCAGATGCCCTAATTCTTAACCCCAGGGGAGTCTTAAAGAGGACAATATGGGAGATAATTACAACCAAAAAAGCAATATAAACAGGCGGCGTGTTCCGTCCAAAGATGTCACCGATGATGGGGATCTTCTGAATCCAAGGGAAGACCCAATAAGCCAACTTTGGAACCCGATTAGTTTGTCCAGCGCGGCCAAAGATGGCCCTTAATAGAAAGCCAGTCAAAGCCGTGGCCAGGAGATTAATGGCCACACCAGAAACGGTTTGGTCCGCATGGTAGCGAATGCTAGCCACCGCATGGAGTGTGGCCATGAGGGCTCCAGCTAAACAACCAGCCCAAAAACCAATCCAAGGATTTCCGGTCAGGTGGGAAAAAAGAACCCCCACAAAGGAACCAGTTAGCATCATACCTTCAATACCGATGTTGACAATACCGGCCCGTTCACTGAATACCCCACCAATGGAGGCCATAATCAAAGGGGCGGAGAGGGTCACTGTTGAGGCCAAAAGGTCAATGATAAAATACTTCACTAAATCCCAATCGATAGCCATTAAACATCCGCCTCCTTCTTTTTAAATAGGGACGTAATCTTTTCCAAACCAGGAATCCAACCTTGGACCAAACCTTCCATGGCTACAATGAAAATGATCACTGCTTGGACAATTCCAATAGTCTCTTTCGGCACCCCAGCCATAGCCTGCATGGTCTGGGATCCCCGATGCAAAGTACCAAAAAGAAAACCACTAGCTAGTATACCGAAGGGATTATTTTTGGCCACCAAGGCAACGGCGATACCGTCAAAACCAAAACCTTCAAAGCCAAAAAGGTCTAAAAACTTAAATTGAACTCCCATGACTTGGACTGCTCCAGCCAAACCAGCCAAAGACCCGGAAATTAACATAGCCTTCGCCATGGCAGAAGAAGTGTCCATACCAGCATAGCGAGCTGAGTCAGCATTGAATCCTACTGCACGAATTTCATAGCCAGTTGTGGTCTTATATAATAGCCAATACACAAGGATTGCTGCGAGAATAGCGATGAATATACCTGTATTAACCCGGAAATGATCCCCGAAGGGTGATAAAAATCTCCACAGCCTAGCAGTGGGAGCAATGTCTGGGCTGTATGGTAAGGTAGTCTTCGGGTCTTGTAAGGGTCCAGTTACTAGATAATGGGAAAGATGAAGAGCAATGTAGTTCATCATAATACTATTTACTACTTCATGCACCCCAAATTTAGCTTTTAAATAACCAGGTACCGCTGCCCATAAAGCACCGGCTCCCATACCAAAAAGCAAGGTTATGGGAATGTGGAGAAGTCTAGGCAAACCTGCAAAAGCGTATCCTGCATAGGCAGAAGCTAGCATACCAACAATAATTTGACCTTCCGCTCCAATGTTGAAAAGACCAGCACTATAGGCAACCGCAATGGAAAGCCCGGTAAAGATCAATGGATTAATATAAATTAGAGTTTCAGAAAAATCAATGGCTGAACCAAAGGAACCACGGAGCAAGGCGGCATACCCAGCAATGGGGTTGGCCCCAGTTAAAAGCATTAAAACTGCGCCAATGAGTAATCCCAAAATAATGGCGATGATGGGGATCGCTAGTGGTTGCCACCACTTCTTATTCGTAGTCATCTACCCTTCCCCCCCTGCAGCTACATTCTTCTGATTGTGATTAACAACGCCCGCCATCATCAGACCGAGTTTCTCTTCAGTTGCTTCGTCCCGATCAATGATGCCTACGATTTCACCCTCATACATAACCGCAATCCGGTCTGAAAGGGCTAAAATCTCATCTAACTCCAGGGAGAAAACTAATACAGCCTTACCCGCATCTCTAGCATCTATTAGGCGCCGGTGCACAAATTCAATGGCACCAACGTCTAACCCCCTAGTGGGCTGTGCAGCCACGATAAATTCAGGCTCTTGGGAGAGTTCTCTAGCAATAATAACCTTTTGTTGGTTACCACCTGAAAGGGAACTGCAAGCCACATCTTCATTGGGAGTTCGCACGTCGTATTCCTCAATGAGCTTACGAGCTTCCTCCTTAATAACATCCCAGTGTAAGACGGATTTTTCGCTAAAAGGTGGTTTGTAATAGGTGCGTAAGACCACGTTTTCCGCCACAGAAAAATCTGAGACCAATCCATGTCGGTGGCGATCCGCGGGGATGTGTACAACCTTAGACTCAAACACTTTTCTGGAAGATAAATTGGTTAGGTCTTGGCCATTTAAAGTGATCTTGCCAGAAGTGGCTTTACGCATGCCAGTTATAGCCTCAGCGAGTTCGTTTTGACCATTGCCATCTACCCCAGCAACGCCCACGATTTCTCCAGCACGAACAGATAAAGAAACACCGGAAACCGCAGGTAAATGCCGATCATCTGGCACATGGAGATTCTCAATTTTAAACATCTCCGCACCTGGCTTCGCAGGATCTTTTTGTACCACTAGATCTACATCTCGGCCCACCATCATGCGAGCCAATTCGTTCACATCAGTTTCCGAAGAAGCGACTGATCCAATAGTCCGTCCCCGTCGGATTACAGTAACCATATCAGAAATTGCAGTAACTTCCTTAAGTTTATGGCTAATAAAAATAATGGACTTACCAAGGGATCGAAGATTTTCCATAACCTCAAATAATTCCGAAACCTCTTGGGGGGTTAAAACTGCTGTTGGTTCATCGAGTACTAGGATATCCGCCCCGCGCATTAAGGCTTTTAAAATCTCCACCCGTTGTTGCATTCCCACTGAGATATTCATAATTTTTGCGTTTGGATCAATGGCGAGACCATATTGTTCAGAGACGGCCAACACTTTTTTGGTGGCCTCATTCAAATCCATGAACAGACCTCCCCGTTTCGGTTCACTACCCAAAACAAGGTTTTCCACCACAGTAAATTGGGGAATCAACATGAAATGTTGATGAACCATACCAATCCCCAATTTTAAGGCGTCATTTGGTTCTCTAATGTTCTCTAGCTTACCATCGATCTTAATAGTTCCGGAGTCGGCCTGATACAATCCATAGAGTATTTTCATGAGCGTACTCTTACCTGCTCCGTTCTCGCCTAGAAGTGCATGAATTTCACCCTTTTTCAAGGTGAAATTTACATTATCATTGGCTAAAACACCTGGAAATCGCTTAGTGATACCCGTCATCTCTAATATAGGGGTATTCTGGGGCGACACCATCTAAATCCCCCCTATCAGTTGGAGGCGCCGGGACTCAAGATCCCGGCGCCAGAAAAACTATATTTCTACTTACTGCACAGTAACTTACTACTTCTGCGTAACCGCTTTGCTTACTTCAGATGGGAACTCAGGAACTACGAATTCACCAGCGGCAATTTTCTCTGCCCATTCTAGAGCCTTGGCAGTAGCTTCTGGAGAAGCGTTGTTAGACTCTGCAGGAGCAAGTCCTACACCAGCTTCAGCAAGACCAAGGACCATGGTGTGAGCCTTGAAATCTGGTTCAAGCATCATTAGGGTTCCCTCGTAGACACCAACGTCAACCCACTTGATCATAGAGTTAAGAACTGTGTTAGGAGCTACATGATGTTGGTCGGAGTCTACACCGATTGCCCATACACCTTGCTCCTCAGCAGATTCGATCATACCAAGACCGGTACCACCAGCGGCGTGGAAAACAACGTCAGCTTTTCTACGAATCATAGAGTCGGTAGCAGCTTTACCCTTAGCTGGGTCATCAAAAGCACCAGTATAGTTAGTAATGATGGTGATGTTAGGATCTACACTCCACACACCAGCTTTGAAACCAGCTTCAAATCTTTCAATTGGAGGAATCTGGATTCCACCGATGAAACCTACAGTGTTGGTCTTAGTGGTTTCAGCAGCGAGAACACCCATTAAGAAAGAACCTTCGTGTTCTTTAAAGAGGACACCTAAAACATTTTGGAGGCTAGTTGCATACTCTTCGTCAGAATAAGCACTGTCAATAATACCGAATTTGGTTTCTGGATATTGAATAGCAACTTTTCTGATTGCGTCTTCTAGTAAGAAGCCAATACCCCAGATCACGTCGTAGCCTTCTCGGGCTAACATAGTTAGGTTGGGTTCGTAGTCAGAAGGAGTTCTGGACTCAACGTATCCAACATCATAACCGAGTTCATCTTTGAGTCTCATCAAACCAACATAAGCGGCATCATTGAAAGATTGATCTCCAAGCCCACCTACGTCAAAAACAATTGCAACTCTCGGTTTTACAGGCTCAGCTGCGAAACCAGCGGCGGGCAACACCATCAGCAACCCTAAAATCAATGCTAATACTCTTACACTACTTTTTCTCATGTAACCATCCTCCTAGTTTTTTAGAGTTTGTCTTACATTACATTATATTTCGATACCCTTAACTGAATTCCTCCTAGCATTAATGTCCTCCCATGGAAAGATTAACTCATTCATTTTTTACCGTCACTGTTTTTCCTGTCCTAGAAGACTCCATGCTAGCAAAGACCACTCCCATGGTAGCAAGTGCTTTTTCCCCTGAAAGGACAGTTTCTCTGTCTTCCAAAATACTTTCGATGAATTCATCGATCACACCTGATTTGGTTTGCTGTTCGTTCGTTTGAATACTTTCTAAATCGTAATAAACCTTTTCCCCAGCTTTCAAGATAACCTCAAGGGAGTATTCTGGATGGTCATAAATTCTCATAATCCCCTTAGTTCCATATAAAATGGTGCTATTGTCCTCCGCTCCATAATAAGTCCAACTAGCAGTCATAGTACCAACTACGCCTCGTTCCATCTCATAAATACAGAGGGCATTGTCATCAAGGGCGATGGGCTGTCCAGAGGCATCTTGCTTATCTAACGTCACTAGTTTTGCAGTCACTTCCGTGATTTTTTGTCCAATTAAGTGTTGGATTAGATAGATTTTATGTACCCCCAGATCCCCAATAGCACCCATAGCTGCAGCATCTTTTTTGAAAAACCAAGTATTAGGTCCCGGATCAATGCTCCAAGATTCTGGCCCCCCATGACCGAAGGTGGTTCTAAAGCTCAAGATTTCCCCAATTAGCCCTTCTTCAATTAAGGCTTTAGCCCGTTTGTGGGCGGGAGTTAATAATTGGTTGTGCCCCACAAGAAGTTTCTTACCAGCCTTTTGGGCCTCTGCCACCATCTTTTTAGCATCTTCCATGGTAGTAGCCATAGGCTTTTCACAGAGAACATGCTTACCTTGTTTTAAGGCGTCAATAGTCACTTGGGCATGGAGATGGTTAGCAACACAGACACTGACCCCATCAATTTCTGGATCTTCCAAGAGTTCTTCATAGGAGTGGTAAATCTTGCTCCCATACTTTTTAACCATCTCTTGAGCCCGCTGTTCACTACGATCATAAAAGCCAACAATTTGGGCCCGTTCGTTCTGTAAGTACTCTGGTATGTGTCGCACTTGGGCGATCTTCCCACAACCAATAATCCCGATTTTCACCATAGTATCACCTCGATGTGCTAGGCCTTCTCCTTCCTTTGGAAAAGAACCGCGAAAATTACAATTAAGCCCTTAAAGGCCTCTCTAAGAAAAGGTGGCACACCAAACAGATTAAGTAAGTTATTCATGACCGCAATAATGAGCATGCCTAAAACAGTGCCCACAATTGTCCCCCGGCCACCTGCCATGCTAGTTCCCCCAACTACGGCAGCTGCAATCGCGTCCATCTCATAACCACTTCCAGCATTGGCAAAGTCCATAGATCCAATGCGAGAAACTTGAATAATAGAAGCGATGGCCACTAACACTCCCATTAAAGAGTACACCCTCGTTTTCACCCTATTAACATTAACACCGGAAAGTTGAGCAGCGCGCTCATTAGAACCAACTGCGATCACTTGCCTTCCAAAAACGGTCCGTTTGGAAATGTAATATAAGATAACTGCAAGCACAGCCCAATAGATGATGGGCATAAACATGAGATTCCCAATTTGCAGATTAGAAATCTTGAGAAACTCCCTAGGTACCCTAGGATTATAGCCTTGCATGAAGTGCTGGGTCACACTTCGCAAAATCTTCATGGCCCCAAGGGTGGCCACAAAGGGGGCAATGCGCCCCTTAGTAATCAACAAACCAATAATTGTGCCAATTAGCCAACCTAAAAGAATAGCCAGGATAATAGTGAGGGTGTAAGCAGGTGCTCCAGTGATCCCGAGGTTTCCTAAGATGCCCTTAGGCCCAGTATCAAGTAAAGTCATGATTACGGCACCAACCGCGACTAAAGTAGAACCTACAGCTAGATCAATTCCCCCGGTGATGATGACAAAGGTCATCCCTAAGGAAATGATACCGATTCCCGCGTTATTTCTTAAAATGTTAATCCAGTTTCTAGTCCAGGCACTAAACCAGTGACCGAAGGAATCGTAATCAAAGCCTAAAACAAGGGTTTGTAAGATGATGAGAACAATCAGGACTAAAGCAGTACCAAATTGGGATTCTGCTGACCCCCTCTTTTTAAAGCCCTTCAATCCTTCCCTTTTATTACCTGTCATTGCTTCCATGTTGTCCCCCCTTCTAACCTGCATCTAACATCCCACCGGTTGCAAGTTTCATAATCTCATGCTCAGTCATAGTGCTTCCCGAGACTTCACCTTGAATTTCACCTTGATACATAACCAAAGCCCTATCGCAAATTCTAATAATCTCCTGGGCCTCACTAGACAAAACCACAACGGCCATTCCAGCTTCTGCCAATTGCAGAATAATATCGTAAATCTCTTCTTTTGCCCCTACATCAACACCTTGAGTGGGATTATCTAAGATTAAAAGCTTAGGATGGGCAGCCAACCACTTAGCTAGCACCACTTTTTGCTGGTTTCCCCCCGAAAGAATCGTAATGCTATCAGTGATCCTTTGATATTTGATCCCCAATTTGTCAGTCTGATCCAAAAATAGATCCCGTTGCTTGTTATGATCAATTACTCCCCTAGTGGCAAAGAGGGGCCAAGTAACAATGGAGGCATTTTCCAGGATATTCATATCCTTGATGATTCCGTTTTCCTTTCTGTTCCGAGGTAGATAGCCCATACCTAAATTCAGGGCTTGCTCAGTACTTTGTACCTTTACCTCTTCCCCACTCAAAAGAATTCTCCCCGACTGAATTTGATCCGCCCCAAAAATGGCTTGGAATAATTCACTCCGCCCATCTCCCAAAAGCCCAGTAAATCCAAGAATTTCTCCTTCTTTCAACGAAAAACTAATGTTTCTGAAGGCACTGGGATGGGTCAGATTTTCTACCCTTAAGATTTCAGAGCCAATGCTTTTTGCTCTAGTGAGTTTATCGGTACTCACATCATGTCCCACCATAAAACGGGCCAAATCATCAGTGGTCACATCACTAACTTGTCCTTCTGCCACTAATTTACCATCCCGTAAAACCATATAGCGTTCACAGATTTCCATAACCTCATTGAGTTTATGGGAAATAAAGATAATACCTACACCGTGTTCTTTCAAGGTTTCCATCATCTTAAAGACCCGCTTAATCTCAGGCTCCGTTAAAGAAGTGGTAGGTTCGTCCATAATAATAATGGATGCTTCCATCATAATTGCCCGGCAAATTTCCACGATTTGCTTGTAGGAGGCGTCCAAATCACGCACCATAGCTCGTGGATCTAGATCAATGTTGATCTTCTGGAAGATCTCCACAGTCTCTGCTTCCATTCTTGCTAAATCTAAGCGACCGCGCTTATCTTTAAGCTCCCGACCGAGAAACATGTTTTCATAGATAGGAAGATCGTTAATCAAATTGAGCTCTTGGTGAATAAAAGCGATCCCCGCGTTGAGAGAATCGGCAGGAGTCCGAAATTCCACCTTTTTGCCATCGATGACAATGGAGCCTGAGTCCATATAATGAACTCCACCAAGGATATTCATGAGAGTTGATTTTCCAGCCCCATTTTCCCCGATGAGGGCAGCGATTTCCCCATCATTGATAGTAATGGACACATCTTTTAAGACTTCGTTTGTACCAAAGGATTTAGTAATATTATTCATCTTAATCATGCAATCACATCCACAGTAATGTGAAAATTGCAAGAGAAGGCACCAAGCCCCCTCCTGCAATTTCTAGTCTTTAATAGGGTGAATTAGCGTCAAGGAAGTTTTGGTAATTGTCCCGATCCACAATGGTGGTGGGGATAATCTTCACCTTTTCTACTTCTTCCCCTTTGAGAACCTTGAGGGCTACATCAACTGCGTCTTTAACCATAGCAGGACTGTAGGTGGCAGATTGGATCCAAATATCTTGGTTTTCAGGCATCATCTGGAAGTATTCTTGCATACCGCCCCCACCGGTGATTACTTTAATGTCAGTTCTACCCGCTTCCCTAATAGCTTGGAGTACTCCTACAGAAGTCTCATCATCCATGGAATAAACTGCATCGATTTTAGGGTTTTTCATGAGGATGTCTGCAAAATCTTTGAGACCATCTTCTCTGGTGAACTGAGTAGCATAAGTGAGGATTTTTAGATCTGGGGCAATAACAGCAACCGTGTCTAAAAAGCCCTTTTTCCTTAGTGCAGAGACAGAACCAGAGGTGGGAACTTCAAGCATGACCACTGTAGCATTTTTACCAACTTTGTCCACGATGTAGTGGGCACCTTGCACACCCATATCTTCGTTGTCCCCAGAGACTCTGTATACACCATCCAAGTCAATAACAATATCAAAGTTGACAACTTTAATGCCTGCATCTAAAGCTCTTTGCATAGGCACTTCCATACCTTCCCATTGTGGGAAAGCAACGATAGCTTCAGCACCCCAAGTCATGAGGTCATCGAGCTGAGCGGTCATTTCTTCCGCGTTGGTGCTGGTTTGAATCCGGTAGGTTACTTCATCACCTAATTCTTTCAAACGAGCTTCAGCGTTGTAAGCAACAGCGGCTACCCAACCATGGGTAACAGCGGGGGCTAAAACACCGATTTTGTACTTCGGTGCGGCCGCCACTGGTGTGGTGAAAACCACGGACGAGAAGACTAAAGCAACTGTTAAAACCACTAAGACAATCCTTTTCATTCCGGTTCCCCCTATTTTGATAATAGATTATAATCGACTGTGATCTGCATCACAGTTAATTACCTTAAGAATTCTATTTCCCGTTTAAGATCTCCTCCATTATTTCAACACCTGCAATGATTTGCTCTGGACGAACTCTTGCTGAGGGCTCACCTCGAATAATGCAGTCAATGAAATGACTTAACTCATTATAAAACATCCCCGTAGGTGGTAAATTGATTCCAGGGGCCACCACAACTTCTTCCCTTAAATCAAAAGAAACGGGATCCTGATCCATTTGATAAAGGATCACGTTCTTTCCATCGTTTTCTAGTAAACCTCCTTCAAAATAAACCCTCCAAGTAGCTTGGAAGGGATAACTAGCATGATACCAAGCCGCTTCCGCGGTAATGTTAAGATCTGGAAAAGTGTAATTAATGCGATAAGTCTCCTCATAATCAGCATCTTCTCGTCCCGAAGAAACGAAGTTGAAAGCTTGAGGCTTACCAAAAAGGCTAATAATCAAGTCCAAATCGTGTACATGTAAGTCAAAGGGAATAACCCCACTTTTGTCTTTGTCCAAAAGCCACCCACTCTTACTCCACTGGGGGCGTCCCGCTAACCGTTTAAAATAAGCATCCAAGGGCTTTCCGTATTTTTGAGTATGAATCGCATCCCTTAAAATCTCGGTTTCTTTAGCAAACTGAACAACATGCCCTACGAACAAAAGTAAGCCTTTCTCTTCTGCTAGATCGAACATAGCTTGGGCATCTTGTTTATTTAAAGCAATGGGTTTTTCCACAATCACATGCTTGTCCAAAGTTAAGGACTCTAAAACCTGAGTTTTATGCAGATAGGTGGGTGTGCAAATATCAATAACATCTAGCTCTTCATTTTCGACCATAGTTTCTAAATCATCGTAAACTGCTAAATTAAACTTTCTGGCCTTGTGCTTACTCTCCTCCGAATGGCAAACTGCCGCCACTACTTTACACTGATCAATATATTGATAATTGCGGTAGTGGACAGTACCAATACCACCTAGACCGACAATGCCGATTTTTACCATTAGACCACCTCACTACCTAATTATAGTATTGTTACTACCCAAGTACGGGCAAATCCTGCAAGAATCTTGCCCATCACTTAACAAACCTTTTCCAAGCACTTCTCACCTTATGTAGCAGGGATGTACGAGGTCCAAGCAGAATTCTGCCGGGCAGTTTATGATTGGGGGTAATGTAGTTGGTCTTATGGGGTTCTCTAGTTAATGCTCTTGCTATTGTTTCTGGTGCACTACTTGGTGCCACAGTGAAGTTTTCTGATCTTATTCAACATACCATTATGCATGCGCTCAGTCTTGCCATAATGATTATTGGAATTTCCATGGGACTAGAAACTACCAATATCCTTATTCCCATTGTGGCTTTGGTGATTGGTGGCATTATTGGAGAAACCCTTGATCTAGAAGGTGGGATTGCTAAACTTGCCCGAAAACTGCAACACCGCACTAAAAAGCAAGGAGAAGAGGCTGGTTCTTTAGATCTTACTCAAGGATTTTTGACTGCAACTTTAGTCTATTGTGTGGGAGCAATGGCCATAATTGGTGGACTCAATAGTGGGCTGAATGGAGATCACCAAGTTCTGTATGCTAAGTCTATGCTAGACGGAATTTCGGCCATTTTCTTTTCCGCCTCATTTGGAGTTGGGGTGGCCTTTTCGGCAATTCCAGTTTTTCTTTATCAAGGGGGAATTGCCATCTTAGCTACCTTTGTTGCCCCTATTCTAAGCCAAACAGTGATTCAGGAAATTACAGCAACCGGCGGCATAATGATTCTAGGAATTGGCCTGAATATGCTTGGACTAACTGAGATTCGTGTAGGAAACATGTTACCGGCGATTGTTATTGCGGTGATTTTAGCCATTTTTGTCTAAGTTAAGAAAAAACCCACTTTGGTCTACAAAGACCTAGTGGGTTTCGTCGCCTGTTTTGCTTGATAGATTTTTAAGAAACCTTGTTCAACGAATTGAGTCGAGGTGTCCAATAGGACCAGATCCGTGGTGAAAAACTTGACTCGACCACCTTCTCGCTCCGTGAAAGACAACGACTCCTTGTTCTTGGCTGGTTTGATGACAGTAAAAGCCTGGGCAAGATCAGTAGGATCCTCAACTAAAAATGATTCTGGATCTCGATCAAGAAAGTATACGGTAATCTCAGGACTTGAATCCATATTGATTTCCGCCTCAGTTGAAGAACTCTTAGTAAAAAATTTGGCCATTTGAATGTGAGCGAGATTTAAGGCTAAGGTACGCCCATCAATGGTGGCAAAAATTAAAAATCCTTCCCTTTTATCCGTAAAGGCACGTTTAAAACGTCCCCAAGCTGCTTCTGCTAGTTGAAAAGTCACGGGTTCATCAATAGATTTAAGCCATGCTTTTACAAAGTAGTGCTGATAGATAGTTTCAGTCACGAAACCCTCCCCCTTCCCCCTCACCCAACCAGCTGATCATAATTTGTAGGTAATTCCACATCAGGAAAACCATTCACCAAATGGCAGGCCACAAAATGATCCTCTTCTACCTCCAGATGTTCTGGAGGAACCGTTTTGCATCCTTCCATGGCTTTTGGACAACGCTGCCAAAAACGGCACCCCATAGGTGGATTAATGGGACTAGGAATATCCCCTTTCAAGATTACAAACTCCCGTTCTTTACCAACTACCGTATCCAAAACCACTGCCAGCAAAGCCTGGGTGTACGGATGCAGAGGATTTCTAAAGATCTTCTCACTACTTCCTGATTCCATAATCTTGCCTAAATACATCACAGCTAAACGGTCACACATGTTTTTTACGTCAGCTAAATTATGGGAAATAAACACGTAAGTCAGGTTCATCTGGGCCTGAATCTCATTAAGCAAGTTCAAGATTTGGGCGTGAATACTTACGTCTAATGCAGAGACCGGTTCGTCACACACTAAAAAGCTCGGATTTAAAATTATGGAACGGGCAATACCTAGGCGCTGACGCTGACCCCCAGAAAAGTCCGAAGGATAACGGTATAAATCATCAGAAGATAAGCCCACCAGTTCTAAAAGCTCAACAACCCGCGCTTTCATCGTTTCCTCATCGTCTTCGCCTCGAATAAACATGGGCTCAGAGATGATTTGATACACATTAAACCGGGGATTCAAAGAGGAATAGGGATCCTGAAAGATCATCTGCATTTGACGACGGGTCGCTTTAAATTCCTCTTTTGGTAAGGTGTACAGATTCTTGCCCTGAAAGATCACTTCACCAGAGGTAGGCTTAACCATACCAATCATGGCGTTACCTAAAGTGGTTTTGCCACACCCAGACTCACCGACAACACCAAAGGTTTCCCCCTGGTTAATAGTCAAGGAAACATCACTGACCGCTTGAACGAATCTCTTTTTTAGAAACGGCAATCCTCCCTTAACTGGGAAATTGACCGACACATTCTGCATAGTTAAAATTGGGTTCATGGTTGACCTCCCCTTACTCTACAACGGATGGAAACACCGTACTTCCCGATTAGTGCCTGAAGACCTTAGTGGCGGCATCTCTTTTGCACATTGCTCTGTGGCGTACTCACACCTAGGATGAAAATAACAACCACTAGGTTTATTGGCCGGATGGGGAACCGTCCCAGGAATCTGATAAAATTCCTTGCGGGTATCAGTAAGTCTTGGAACCGCGGCCATTAATCCTACCGTATAGGGGTGTTGTGGTGACTCAAATAAATCCTTGACTGGAGCTTTTTCCACAATTTTACCTGAATACATCACATAAACAGTGTCAGCCATACTTGCTACCACACTTAAATCATGGGTAACAAGTAATAAAGCAGTACCGCAACCAGTTTGCATATTCCTTAATAGGCTTAAAACTTGAGCTTGAATAGTCACATCTAAAGCGGTTGTAGGTTCATCCGCAATCAACAACTTAGGATGACAAGCAAAAGCCATGGCCAAAAGCACCCTTTGACGCATTCCTCCGCTTAATTGATGGGGGAAACTATTTGCCCTAGTGCGCGGTTCTGGCAAACCAATCAATCCGAGGGCTTGTACCGTCAGTTCCCTAGCTTCTTGTTTACTGACCCCCTGGTGGCGAATATACATTTCATCGATTTGCCTACCTACAGTCATGACAGGGTTGAGGGAGGTCATTGCATCCTGAAAAATCATGGACATATCCCGACCCCGAATTTCTTGCATCTGTTTGGGAGTATAATCTTGAATATCTTCACCGCAAAATTCCAAAGTGTCCACCCTAGTGAGTGCAGGAGGTGAGTCAATGAGGCGCATAATAGATTGACTGGTCACACTTTTTCCGCAGCCCGATTCCCCAACTAAAGCCACACATTCCTGCTCGTGGATGTCTAGATCTACCCCTTCAACGGCTCGAATCAGACCATAACTAGTGGGAAAGATCACCTTTAGATTTCTAAGCTTCAAGACCGGTTCCATGGGCCACCTCCCCCTGTTCCGTGGTTGGAACACCTAGTTTGCCATAATCATCCATGGAATTAAACACTTCTTCCACATAACTACTGTTGAGGCTTTTGAAGATCTTGTGAACCCCACTAGCTCTTTGCATGCGTGGATTCATGATTTCTTCCATGACAATGCCTAAGCGCATAAACCCAAAGACTGCCAAAAAAATGCCAATACCAGGAGCCATAATCCACCACCAAGCACCAAAGAGCAAGGCTCCTCCCCGTTGGGCTTCTGCTAACATTTTACCCCAGCTAATGGCGGTAGGATCACCTAAACCTAAGAAGCTCAAGCCTGCTTCTGCCACCATGATCCCAGCACTACTCAGTGCAGTACTCATGATTAAAAGATGGGAAGTTCCTGGCAGAATATGGCGAATCATAATATGCCAACGACTGGCCCCTGCAAGTTCTGCAGCTTTCACATAATTGCTGTTTTTCAAAACTAAAACTAACGAACGAATGGTGCGAGCCAGTCCAGTCCAACCAAGGGCAACAAAGATTAAAATAATGATCCAATAATCCCGTCCTAAGACATTGGTTAAAACAATTACTAAAGGCAGGGTGGGAATCACCAGCATGATATCGACAATCCGCATGATTAGAACATCCACCACTCCACCAATATAACCTGCAGCCACCCCTAAAATAGAACCAACGATGGCAATACAGATCCCAGAAGTCACTCCCA
>JAAZLB010000103.1 GCA_012799535.1 Bacillota bacterium
CTACAGCACCAATACGGGGATGGGCCCCTTCATGCTTTTCCATATCGATTAGCTTGACCGCTTCGGCAGTTAACCTAAAACTGGCTTCTTGTACGCTAATTAGATCCCCAACGTAGGTAATGACAGTCCGATTATGATCGTGATCGGATGAATAATCCAGTAACTGCACACCTTCCGTTTGGCGCACTTGATCGATTATTTTTTCTACCACATCTAAACGACGACCTTCACTAATGTTTGGTACACATTGCACTATTTGAGTCATCTACAAGCTCCCCCCTAAATTTCCGGTAACATGGGAACCTTAATCCCCTTTTCGTGTGCGGTCTTAATGGCTAAATCATAACCAGCATCCACATGGCGAATTACACCCATACCAGGGTCAGAGGTTAAGACCCGTTCGAGACGCTTAGCCCCTTCAAGCGTCCCATCTGCCACTACAACCATACCAGCATGAATGGAGTAACCAATCCCCACTCCCCCTCCATGGTGGAGAGAAATCCAACTTGCTCCAGCACAAGCATTAACTAAGGCATTCAAAATAGGCCAGTCTGCTACCGCATCACTACCATCTTTCATACCTTCAGTTTCACGATGGGGTGAAGCTACGGAGCCTGCATCTAAGTGATCACGACCGATCACAATAGGGGCCGACAATTCACCAGTTCTCACCATTTCGTTAATCAACAATCCAAACTTAGCCCGCTCCCCATAGCCTAACCAGCAAATGCGGGAGGGTAAGCCTTGAAAGGCCACCTGTTCTTGGGCCATCTTAATCCAACGGACCAAACGCTCATTATCTGCAAACTCTTCACAGAGTTTTTCGTCGATCTTGTGAATATCAACAGGATCTCCCGATAAAGCCACCCAGCGGAAGGGTCCCTTACCTTCGCAAAAAAGAGGTCTGATATAAGCGGGGACAAAGCCTGGGAAATCAAAGGCGTTTTTCACCCCTACCTCTTGAGCTTGTTGCCTAATATTATTACCATAGTCAAAGACCACTGCACCCCGTTCTTGTAGGTCCAACATCGCCTGAACATGAATACCCATGGATTCCTTCGCTAAGCGGATATATTCTTCAGGATCCTCTTCTCGTAATTTCGCTGCCTCTTCCAAACTATATCCTCGGGGAATATAACCATTCAAGGGATCATGGGCAGAAGTCTGATCCGTCACCACATCAGGAATAATCCCCCGTTTCACGAATTCTGGCAGTATATCCGCGGCATTACCAAGTAACCCGATAGAAAGGGCTTCACCTTTTTGTTGTGCTTCTCCAGCTAGGCGTAAAGCTTCATCTAAATCGGTCGTAGAGACTTGACAATATCTAGTATTAAGACGTTTTTCTATCCGTTCAGGATCCACCTCAACCACAATAGCCACACCGCCATTCATGGTCACAGCTAAAGGTTGGGCCCCACCCATTCCCCCGAGACCTGCAGTCAATACCAAACGCCCCTTAAGGGAACCATCGAAGTGCTGCTCCGCCAGCTCAGCCAAGGTCTCATAGGTACCTTGTAAGATACCTTGAGTACCGATATAAATCCAACTTCCGGCAGTCATCTGGCCAAACATCATGAGCCCTTTTCGCTCAAGTTCCCGAAAATGTTCCCAATTACCCCAAGCGGGCACTAAATTGGAGTTGGCTATTAGCACCCTTGGTGACTGGGGAGTGGTACGAAATACGCCTACAGGTTTACCCGATTGAACTAAGAGGGTCTCATCATCTTCTAGCTCTCTTAAGGTGCGCACTAGGGCTTCATAGCTCTCCCAATTCCGTGCCGCCTTACCACTGCCACCATAAACCACCAAGTCTTCTGGACGTTCCGCGACTTCTGGATCAAGGTTGTTCATAAGCATCCGTAATGCTGCTTCCTGATGCCAACCCTTACAACTCAATTCTGAACCACGTGGAGCTTTAATCATTAGGTTTGCCTCCTCTATTCTAAGTTTCCAATTATACCCTCTACCGCACGTAACACCTTTCCCGAGACAATTAGATCCCTAACTATTTTAATCTCAGGCTCTAGAAAGCGATCTTGCTCTAATGGTGGTACATGTTCCCGTACTAATTCGTAAACTGCTTGGGTGGCCGGAGCAAGCCTAGTCCTATCTCTAAACTCCAATCCCTGACAGGCACAGAGCAACTCAATGGCTAAGATGTTTTGCACATTAGCTAAAATACTATGAAGTTTGCGAGCGGCAATGCTACCCATGCTCACATGATCTTCCTGATTAGCCGAAGTAGGAATAGAATCCACTGAAGCAGGATGGGCCAAAACTTTGTTTTCGGAAACCAAGGCTGCTGCAGTATATTGAACGATCATATATCCCGAGTTCAAACCACTATGCTGGGCTAGAAAGGGCGGGAGACCACTTAACTGTGGATTGACCAGTCGCTCCACTCTCCGTTCAGAAACATTGCCAATTTCAGCTAAGGCAATACCTAGAAAGTCTAGAGCAAGAGCCACAGGTTGACCATGAAAATTGCCAGCGGAAATCACATCCCCTTCGTCAGAAAACAAAATGGGATTATCTGTGACCGAATTTATCTCAATATTCAATACTTGCTCTACGTAACTATAAGCATCTTTCGAGGCACCATGAATTTGAGGAATACAACGTAAAGAGTAGGCATCTTGGATCCGATCATGGTGCTGACCAAAAACAAGATCACTACCTTCTAAGATTCGCCGTAAATTAGACGCTGTGGCAATTTGACCTTGATGAGGCCTTACCTCATGAACGCGAGGATCTAAACTATTTGGAATTCCCAAAAGTGCCTCCATGGTTAAAGCACTAACCACATCCGCTGTTTGCAAAACTATTTTCCCATCATAGAGAGCGACTACTCCTTGGGCGGTCATGGCTTGAGTACCATTTATTAAAGCCAAACCCTCTTTAGCTTCTAAGGTCACTGGTTGTAGTCCAGCAAGTTCTAGGGCCTGAGCACTTGGATACAACTGGTCCTTATAATAGGCCTGCCCTTCACCTATCAAGGTTGCAGACATATGAGCTAGAGGAACTAAATCGCCACTAGCCCCTACCGAACCTTGGGCAGGAATCATCGGTGTAACATCCCGATTCACTAAATCAATTAAAAGCTCTAAAACCTCTACCCTAATACCAGAATGTCCTTTCATAAGGGCATTGGCTCTCAAAACAATCATGGCCTTGACTATTTCCCGATCCAAGGCCGGTCCCACACCACAACTATGGCTAAGTATTAAATTGCGTTGCAACGCAGCTACATCACTAGAACAGATGGACCTTTCTGCAAGCTTCCCAAACCCTGTATTAATCCCATAGACCGGTGTTGCTTGCAACAATAATTGCTCCACCAATTTTCGAGCTTGTTGTACTTTCTTCAGTTGTTTAGGGTCTAAGACGATGGGTACTTCCTGCCTAATGGCACTGACCACATCATGCCCCGACAAATCGGATCCACTCAGTTTAAGCATAAATCTACCCCTTTATCCAAACAATACTTGCTCACCCTAGCTTTATTCCACAAAGGAATAACATACTCCTTGCAATTTTAACCTAATCTTTCCTTGGAAGAAAGCTAATAAAATAGTGTTGACAATCATATTGGTTAATTGTAAAATAAAGTTAGAGTTAGTTATATATTTTTTCAAGTAACGGAAACCGGTTTCAGTAATCCCTACCAGCTAAAGTGTATAATCTGGAATTAGTAATGCTTTTACCAGCTCTTTCACCAAACATAGGTGTCGCAAACGGTTTCTAAATATAGGAGGATTTTCGTGGCAACCATTTCCGATGTGGCGAAAAAAGCTAATGTTTCCAAGGCAACCGTTTCAAGAGTACTTAACGGAGTACCAGTCAGAGAAGAGAATAGACAAAAGGTATTAAGTGCCATTAGAGCCTTGGATTATCAACCTAATGCTCAAGCCCGTAGTCTAACCCTAGGTAGAACGGATGTTGTAGGGGTATTGGTGCCTGATATGGATGGACCTTTCTACGGCGCTATTCTCGAAGGTTGCCAACAGGCACTTTGGTCCCATGGTTTATACATGATCGTAAGGTCAACCCATCATGTTAAAGGTAGCGAACCAAATTTAGTAAAATTGCTCTGGGAAAAACGGGTGGATGGCTTAATTATTTTTACCCCCAGAGAAATCAAGGAAAAACCAATGCAGGCTTTGGTGAAAGACTTGGTAACTAATAATTTTCCTTTAGTCGTGGCCGATGGAGAACTTGATTCTCTGAGTATTTCCGGTGTATGGATTGACAACTTCGAAGGAGCTTACAAAGCTACTCGACATCTCATTGATCTGAATCACCCTAACATTGGTATCCTCTTAGGTCCAGAGGATAGCCCTGAATCCAAACTGCGACTGAACGGGTACAAGAGAGCCCTGAAGGACCATCACCTCCCTGTCAACCCAAATCTAGTTGCTATTGCAGGTGATTATCGTTCAGAATCGGCAGAAAAAGTGCTCCCGCAGCTAGTAAAGGCGGGTGCCACAGCAATCTTTGCTTGTTCCGATGAGCTTGCCTATGGAGTGATGGAAAGTTGCAAGAAACAGGGCATCAAGATTCCCCAAGATTTGTCTTTAATTGGTTATGACGATGTTCCCTTCGCTCGTTTACTTACTCCTAAACTCACCACAGTTGCCCAACCCTTGACACAGCTTGGGCAAGTAGCCGCAGGCAAAATAGCCCGTATGATTAATGGCACAGAACGTGAGATTACCCAAATAACTTTACCCACCAAGTTAGTAGTTCGAGAAACTAGTAGTGTCTACCATGGTTGATAAAGTGAAATGGACAGATTTGCAATTTTAGTACAATTTGGGAGGATGGAACAATGAGATTTCCAGATGATTTTCTTTGGGGTGTAGCTACAGCGTCCTATCAAATCGAGGGTGCCTTCAACGAAGATGGAAGGGGCGAATCCATTTGGGATCGTTTTAGCAAAACTCCCGGAAAGGTTCTTCATGGACACACTGGGGATGTTGCTTGCAATCATTATCATCTTTACAAAGAGGACGTAGCTCTGATCAAAGACTTAGGGGTTGATAGCTACCGCTTCTCCATTGCGTGGCCTCGTATTCTACCCCAAGGTTCCGGTTCAGTTAATCAAAAGGGACTTGATTTCTATAAACGCTTAGTAGACGAATTGTTAGCCAACGGGATCAAACCCGCGGCCACCCTCTATCATTGGGACCTACCCCAGATGTTAGAAAATCACGGTGGATGGCTCAATCGAGATACTGCAAAGCACTTTCAGGATTATGCCCAGATCGTATTTGAATCCCTAGGAGATGTGATCGATTCTTGGATTACCCTCAATGAACCTTGGTGTTCTGCTTATTTAGGTTATGGTAATGGTCATCATGCACCAGGCAGACAAAGCTTCGCTGAACATTTTGGAGCTGCCCATCACCTACTCTTAGCCCATGGCCTAGCTCTACAAGCCTATAAACAGTTGAATTTAAGTGCTGAAATCGGGATAACTCTAAACCTCATTCCCCAGTATCCCGCATCATCTAAGCCCGCAGACATAGATGCCACACGGCAAGCAGATGGCTTCCAAAATCGCTGGTACTTGGATCCTGTTTTCAAGGGACATTATCCTCAAGATCTACCGGAGTTTTTAATATATGTGGATCCCTACGTACAAGAACAAGACCTTAAGCTCATCTCAGCCCCAATCGACTTTTTAGGAATCAACTTCTACAGTAGGGCAATAATCGCGGCAGATCAAACAGGAAAACCCCAAAGCCAACCAGCACAATATCCAGTTACCGCCATGGGTTGGGAGGTTTATCCACAAGGCCTATATGACTTGTTATTACGAGTACATAGGGATTATGGTCCAATTCCCCTTTACATTACGGAAAACGGTGCCGCCTTCCATGACATACTAGAGCAGGGACAGGTTGCAGACAAGGAACGAATTAACTATTTAGAAGCACATTTTGCCCAAGCAGCTCGAGCCATCGCTGCTGGAGTTCCTCTCAAGGGTTACTTCCTCTGGTCCCTTCTTGATAATTTCGAGTGGGCCTTTGGCTATGAACGAAGGTTTGGCATTATCTATGTGGACTTTGAAACTCAGCAGCGGATCCTCAAAGATAGTGCTAAGTGGTTCAAACTTTTCAAAAAAGGTGTTGTCAAATTGTCTCCCATAAGTTAATATAGAGTTAGATAGTTTCATTGTGGAAAAAAGTTGGTGATTATAATGAGCAGACCTATTAGTAGCACAAGATTAATTCGCACTTACAACGCCTCAACTGTGTTGCGTGTCTTATACCAGCACGGAAGTTGTTCCCGTTCTCAACTCACGAGACTTACTGGAATGAGTCCAGCCACAATCACGAGAATCATTGCAGAACTAATGGAGCAAGGAATAGTTTTAGAAGGCAAAGTGGGAAAATCCACTGGAGGCCGAAGGCCCGTTTATGTTCATATTGATCATACAAAACTGTTCATTGGTGCGGTTAAACTATTACAAGATGATTGCGTCGTAGCAATCTTGGACTTACGAGGTCAAATTATTGATAAAGAGCGTATTTTCCCCCACACCCTTGAACCAAGTGTCCTTTTAGAACAAGTAGTTAATACCCTCAATCGCCTTTTAGAACACTGTGGGATCAATCTAGAGCATATCCTCGGAGTTGGCGTAGCCGTTTCAGGTGTCTGCCACTCTGATCAAGGGGTGGTTCTTAACTCTGTAAACTTAGGTTGGCAAGATGTTCCTGTAACCGAAATTTTAAATACAAACTTAGATCTGCCAATCTACATGGAAAACGACGCCAATGCATCTGCTTTAGCAGAGTTATGGTTTGGTCAAGCTAAAGATACTACAAATTCTATGTTCATTAAAACAGAAATGGGCGCTGGTGTTGGTATTATTATTAATAAGACGTTGATCACTGGTCCCCACTTCATGGCTGGAGAAAGTGGGCATGTGCCCCTAGTGACAAACGGTGAACCTTGCCGCTGTGGTCAAAGGGGTTGCTTAGAGCCTTATGTCTACTTTGGTGATATTCAGGCCCGCTATCATGATAGGACCGGTAAACTTATTGACCGGGATGAATTCATCGAACTTGTGCGGCGCAAAGACCACTATGCTTTGGAACTTGTACAACAAACAGCCCCTGCCCTCGCATTGGCCTGTGCCCACTGGGGGATCCTCTTAGATATGGATGTGATCACCATTGGAGGTCTGTGGGGTGAGTTCACTGAAGAAATCATCACTTACTGCCAAAACTTTTATGCTAGAGTTCTGGAAAACACCGGAATTTCCCGTGAGATTAGAATTGTCGGTACAGAGTTCGGAGATGACACCGACCTTTTAGGTGCAGCAGGGTTAGTAATCAACCATTGGCTTACTCCCTATTCTGTACCTTAAGATAGGTAACCTGAATTTACAAAGCTTAATTCTTTAGGAGGTGGTGTACGACCTAGCTGTTCAAGATAATTTTGCCATTGCCCTTGCACAATAAGAATTGGGAGGTAATCAAATGTTTAAGAGATCCACTGTGTTTCTTGTGACTTTACTCTTAATCGCAAGTGTTTTTGTCCCTGCTACCTTTGCCCAAGAACGTGTTACAATTACGGTATTAAACTACTTTGACCTCACTTCTCCAGGTGCTGAAAGAGAACTCCAAGAAGTTTGGCACGAGTTTTCTAACCGCTTCCCACACATTACTGTACTTAGAGAAGATCTTTTCTTGGAACCTTTCCATCAAAAGACAGAGGCCTATGCTGCAGCTAATCAACTGCCTGACGTGATTTATATGTGGCCTGGTGGCCGTTCCACCACCCTGCACACCAAGAGATTGGTTAAAGACTTAAGACCTCTACTTGGTGAGGATGCAAAATACTTCAGCGAAGCTGTCTTAGCACCCCAAACTGCAGGATATCTAGCTGAACTACCAAACACAATGACTTCTAGTCACGCTATGTATGTCAACGTGGGCTTACTCCAAGAGTTAGGCCTGGAGATTCCAGAGACGTACGAGGACTTGGTGGCCATGGTTCCTGTGCTAAAAGCTAATGGTTTGGACACTATTCTCATGGGAGCCCAAGATGACTGGGTAATTCAATCCTGCTTATTCAGCACAATCGTGGGCCGTCTAGTTGGCGATGAAAAAATGGATGAAATCATAGCAGGTGAAGCTAAATTTACCGACCCAGAGTTTGTTGGGGCCTTAGAATTCTATGGTCGTCTCTTCGCTGATGGTGTTCTCCATCGTAAAATTATGAACACTACTTATGGCGAAGTAAATGGCCTCTTTGCTGCCGGACGTGCTCCTTTCATGATTGACGGCGACTGGAAAGTGGGTAACTTCATCACTGATACTTCAACTGGTGAAGCTCTAATTCCCGTTGATAAACAGGATCAGTTTAAGATGATTATTTTCCCAGCCATTCCAGGTGAAATTAACCCTAATGCTGCATCTACTGTTGTGGGTACCGGCTATGGCATGAGCGCCAGCATCCCTGCAGGTTCTGCCAAAGAAGCTGCTGCCTGGGAATTGATCAAGTGGTTGCAAAGTGTTGAAGTGCAAAAACTCCGCCTTGAAACTGGTGGCACCATCCCCAGCCGTATCGATGTTACCTCTGATCAACTTGAACCTCTCGTAAACGAGCGACTAGGCTATTACGCTTTAATCGAAACAGGAACCTATGTATTAGACAGCGTGCTTGCAGGTGAAGTTTATCTACCAATCAACATCGGTCTCCAAGAAATTGGTTTAGGCTTAGCTACTCCAATGGAAGTTGCTGAAAGAACCCAAGAAGCTTATGACGTATGGAAAGCTAATCAATAATATAGCAACGATTTGATTAACAGGGGTTGGGCATCTTGCACGCCCAACCCTTTCTCTTGAGGAGGTACCTTTCCCATGAAGAAGGCTGCGTTTTGGACTGAAGAACGCCGTGCTTACCTTATTCTAGTTCTCCCAGCTGTAATCATCTATTGGGCAGTCATGGCATTTCCCACCATCTTTTCTTTCATCTTAAGTTTGACCAATTATAATGGGGGCCCAGTTTTTGGTAACCCCGACATAAAAATCGTTGGCTTTACTCATTACGTGAAAATGTTCAATGACAAATACTTCTGGATTTCTTTGAAAAACAACGGTCTAATTATGGCGGTCTCCCTATTTGGACAAATTCCTCTCGGCTTCTTATTTGCCTATGTCTTGCATCGGAAACTGATCAAATTCGGGGATTTCTTCCAAACAATTATCTATCTGCCTGCTGTAATCTCCACAATTGTCATTGGTAGACTTTGGCAATCATTCTTTTCGCCCTATGGTCCTTTTACCGAATTTATGCGTCGGTTTAATCCTACTTGGGAAAACGAATTGTTCTTTGACCCCAATCTGGCTATCTTGCCTGTTCTCTTCGTCATCTTGTGGATGTATACTGGTACATACTTGATCATTTTCTTAGCTAATCTGCAAAAAATTGATCCAGCTTTGATTGAAGCTGCTCGCATTGATGGTGCAACAGAGTGGCAGGTGTTAACCAAGATCACCCTACCTGCCTTATCAGGAGTAATCGTTACCACCGCTATCCTAGCCATTTCCGGCTCCCTTAAGAGCTTTGATTTGCTTTTCGCTATGACCGGTGGAAACCCCGCCCGTCGCACTTCTGTCTTAGCTCTATACATGTACGACAATGCCTTCAGGGGCGCTCCTAAGTATCCTTTAGCTAATGCGATCTCAGTATTTATGGTGCTTTTGAGTCTAGTTTTAATTGTGCTGGTGCGCATAACTGAAAGCAGATTTGGGGGGAGAGAAGAATGACTACTACTCGCAAAAAGACTCAAAAAAGTGACTTTCATCCATTATTACGGATCATGGTGTATTTGATCGTCGGCATATTCACTATTCTCACACTCTATCCCTTATATTGGTTGGCCATTAGTTCTTTAAAGACAACAACTGAATTCCAGCTTAATATGATCGGGTGGCCACAAAATCCTACATTTCGGAACTATCCCAGTGCATGGCGCTTAGCTAATTTCAATACACTCTTTCTTAATAGTCTCTTCTTCACAATAATCTCCACTGGTGCCATCATCTTCTTGTCTTTAATGGCAGGATTTGCCTTTGCCAAGATCCCTTCCAAATTCACCTGGTTGCTCCACGGTAGTTTCGTGATTGGCATACTTTTGACACTGCAGTCAATTATGGTGCCTCTGTTCTTGATGGTTAACTCTGTAGGATTGTACAATACCAGACTAGGAGTACTAATTCCTTATATAGGCATGGGTTTACCTATGGCAATCTACCTGTGCACAGAGTTCATTAAATCCATTCCTGATTCAGTTGTGGAATCTGCTCGAATCGACGGGGCTTCCTATTTAAGGATCTTCCTTGCCATTGTGGTTCCTATGGCCAAACCGGTGGCCATCACCTTGGCCATCCTGAATGTTGCCGGTGTTTGGAACGAGTTTATGCTTATTAATATTCTCGTCTCCAGTGACGCTCTCCGTACTTTGCCAGTGGGAATCCTCAAGTTCTCTGGACCCTTGGCCTCCGATTATGGGCGTCAGTTTGCAGCCTTGATGATCGGAATGATCCCCATGGTTGTTTTCTACCTCATATTCCGGAAGCAAATCACCGAAGGTGTCTCAGCAGGAGCTGTAAAAGGTTAGGGCATTTAAAAACTCCCCTTAATTGTGAAGTGCACCCCGAATGTTAGACACAAAATCTAGCATTTGGAGGTGCACTTCAATTGCGAGGGGAGTCTTCTATTCATTTTCTAACCGGCGACCTCTACCTTGCCGGGCACAACGCCCACAGCCACGTCCAGGTCCAGAATGGGGATGGAGTTCATAATCTCCCCCCTCAATCCGTAGAATAGAAGGATAAAACAAGGCTTGTGCCACCTTCTGACGAGCACTAGCATACATGCGCTGTACGGTGGTTCGAGCTACATTCATGAGCTCAGCCACCTCTTCTTGTGTCAAACCTTCTAAATCCATTAAACGGATCGTTTCATACTCTTCCACAGTCATAATAATTCCTTCCCCCTCAGGTGCAACACCAAGGGGACCGAAACAATTTGCTTTAGGTAAGCTGCAAACACGCCGACCTTTCCGTGGCCTAGGCAAACCCATCACTCCATTAGTCTTTGTCTAATTCTTCATTAACCCACTTTAGCTCATTCTTCAACATTTCCTTGTATTCCTGCAAAGAGCTGGACCGATCTTGAGGCTGAACC
>JAAZLB010000104.1 GCA_012799535.1 Bacillota bacterium
TAATTCAAAAATGTGACCAGTAAGATAAAAGCAGACCTTAATTCCTGCTTGAGCACTTTTCCGTGCATCACTGGCACCCTTCAATCCAGCAATAATGGGTTTTTGGGCTAAATTAGCCCGTAATTTCAAAAGCTTATCTTGACGAATACGATCCCGATTAATCATTGCTCCTCCAACTCTTGGCGCTGTGCACCGCTTTCATCCAACCAGCATATAGCTGTTCTTGCTCCCCAACGGCCATGGCTGGCTGATAGGTTTGCTCTGCAAGCCATTGCCTTTTAATATCCTCTTGGCTTTTCCAGATTCCCACAGCTAAACCCGCGAGATAAGCCGCTCCTAAGGCGGTGGTCTCAAAAATTTGCGGTCGTTGCACCGTAATTCTAGTCATGTCTGCTAAAAACTGACAAATAAACTGATTGACAGAAGCCCCCCCATCTACTTTTAGTTCTGTAAGGGGAATATTGGCATCTTGCACCATTACATCCACAACTTCTTTAGTTTGATAAACAATAGCCTCTAAGGCGGCCCGCACTATATGGGTTTTGTTAATACCCCTGGTTAGACCCATGATCATTCCCCGTACATAAGGATCCCAATGGGGCGCACCAAGTCCTACAAAACTAGGAACAAAGTAAACTCCATTAGTGTCTGGTACAGAAAGCGCGATTGTCTCTGTTTCAGCGGCAGTCTGAATTAATTGCATCTCATCACGCAACCATTGCACAGCTGCCCCCGCCACAAATACACTACCTTCTAGAGCGTACTCCACTTTCCCATCTAAACCCCAACCAATGGTAGTCAAAAGCCCGTTGGGAGAAGTGATCAGTTCAGAACCAGTATTCATTAATATAAAGGCACCGGTACCGAAGGTGGCCTTCACAGTGCCTGGGTCATAACACGCTTGTCCGAATAGAGCCGCTTGTTGATCCCCTGCCGCTCCCGCTATAGGTATCCCTGCAGGTAGTTTGCCTAGAGCTACAGTCTCCCCATAAACCTCACTACTAGAGCGAACCTCTGGGAGTATACCCCGGGGAATATCTAAGATTTCAAGGATTTCTTGATCCCAATCCAACTCCGCAAGGTTAAAAAGTAGGGTCCTAGAAGCGTTAGTGTAATCCGTCACATGTTTAAGACCCCCGGTTAAATTATAAATTAGCCAAGAATCAATTGTACCAAAGGCTAATTCTCCCCGTTTAGCCCTTTCTTTTAAATGGGGATGTTGGTCAAAGATCCATTTAAGTTTAGTTCCAGAAAAATAGGCGTCAAGCACTAAACCGGTCTTTTCTCTAAATAGAGGTTCTAGACCTTGCGCCTTGAGTTCATCACACATACTCGCAGTTCTCCGGCATTGCCAGACAATAGCCCTGGTCACCGGTGCTCCCGTATGACGATCCCACAGGACCACTGTTTCCCGCTGATTAGTAATACCAATAGCCGCTATATCCTGCGGATCAACTTTAGTTTGTACGAGGATCCGGTCAATTAGTAGGCGAGTACTGGCCCAAATCTCCGCGGCATCATGCTCCACCCAACCAGGTTTAGGATAATACTGGCGGAAAAGCTCATAGACCTTGCCAACAATTTCACCATGATCATTGAATAATATTACCGTAGTTCCGGTAGTCCCTTGATCAATAGCTAGCACATATTTACTCCGTAACATGGGCTTGCCCCCTTCCGTTACAGATAAAATTCTGCAGCTGCTAGCTATTTCCTCCCCTAATCCCTTCTTCAGTGGCTAAGAAATCAACAGGTTTATCCCATTCATCAATCGGTAGGTCTCGAATAAAAGCTGTGAAACACAGTCCCACAGTAGGGGCAGTAGTACTAACTAAAAAACGATCATAATAACCACCACCATAACCAATGCGGTAACCACGGTTGGTAAAGGCTAAACCTGGGACAATGATTAAATCCAGCTTAAGAGGGTCTATAGTAGGTGTCCCTGAAGGGGGTTCAAGTATCCCAAAGTCCGCTGAGACCAACCTATCTTTAGAAAAGTAGCGCGTAGGTACAAGCTTTTTGGGATTTTTTTGCACCACAGGAACATAAATCTCAACTCCCCGCCCCCTCAATTCTTCCACTAAGAACCAAGTATCAACCTCCCAACCCGTAGAAAGATAGACCATCACCTTGTCCGCTTTCTGAAATGGTTCCCATGCTAGAAGGTGTTCGGCGATTTGTCTCTGCCAAAGCTCCCTATATGCTACAGGAATATTAGCCCGTTCTTCCTTTAATTGGGCGCGGAATTGTTGCTTCATGATCTATGCACCGGCCTTAAAACTGCAACTGTAGAACGATCCCAATCTAACTCCGTATTCAAAGCCGTTTGCACTTCTTCTACCTTTACATCGCGCACTAGCTCTAAAAACCTATGGTAAGGAGTTTGACTAAAGTGGTGGGAAATCAAGCGATTGGCCACATATTCAAAGGAATCGTACGAAGCCAGATGCCCTCCGTAAATTCTCCGTTTTAAGCGTTCAATATCTGTAGTGGAAAGGGGCTCAGTTTGGAGCTTCTTGATTATTTTACTAAGTTCTTCGTGTAAACGTTCTGGTTTTTCTGTCTCCGAACCTATAATTGAATAGGCAAATTGGGGCGAAGAACTAAAACTAGCCCCAAAGGAATCGTTCACCAAATTGCTGGTGTAGAGATCCTCGAAAAACTGGGAACTGCGTCCCGCCACCAAACGCCACACTAAGGACATAATAATCTGTTGGCGCAAAAGTTCTTCTCCTTGCCACTTAGGTTCGTGTTTAAAGCCAAGAAGATAGCGGGGCCGAGAAATATTCAATGTTTCTTCCACCCAAGGATGCACAACTGACACAGGTTCTTGCGGATAAAACCGTTCTATTGCTCCTTGCCCATGTTCCCAAGTGGGATAGTGTTGTCGAATTAAGCTTAGGGTTTCTTCAGGATTCACATCTCCCACTACCGCGAGAGCCATATTACTGGGCTGGTAGAAGGTATGATAGCAGCCTAATAACTCTTGCACCGTAATTGCCCATACCGACTCAACTGTACCTCCAATGTCGATGCGCACAGGATTAGCGTGATACAGATTCTCTAAGAGCATAGAATGGATGCGATGATCTGGATGGTCCTCATACATCCGTAATTCTTGTTCAATAATGCCCTTCTCTTTTTCGACGTTTTCTTCAGTAAGATAGGGATTGTTTACAAAATTGATTAGCTCAATTAAGGCTTCTTGCCAACCTTCAATAGTGGAAAAGAGATAGCTAGTTTGGGTGTAACTGGTGAAGGCATTAACGGAAGCTCCCCACTGGGCGAAACGATCAAAGGCATTACCATCCTCCTCCTCAAAGAGTTTGTGCTCTAAAAAGTGGGCGATTCCTGGGGGTACCTCAACTAGACCCCGTTTAGGAATTTTGAATTGAGAATCAATAGAGCCATAGTTTGTAGACAAAACCGCATAAGTCCGGAGAAACTGTGGTTTTGGCAAAATGAACACAGTTAAACCATTGGCTAGCTGGTCTTGGTAGAGTTTTTCTCCTGTAGGAAGTCTAATTTGTTCCATGACTATCCCCTTCCTGCCGCGGTGCCCTGAGGACATAGGTAGTATCTAAGACTACTTTTTCCATGGCCCGAACTACATCTTCCTTGTGCACCTGACGAATCGCTTCGATAACCTGATCAATGCTACGCATTTCCCCATGGATAATGCCCATGAGATTACGATCGATAATCCCCCCGGGGTAATCGTTCATACTAGTCATGGCACTGATGAGGCCCCGCTTGGTTTGCTCAAGTTCGTCCCCACTAATGTCCCCTTGCTGGATGGCACGCAATTGTTCTTGGATAATCTGTAAGGTGCGTTCTTGATTTTCTCCGTTAATACCCGCATTGATAGTAAGCAAACCCTTGCTTCCCTCAATACTAGAGCCTACATAATAGGCAAGGCTGGCTTTTTCCCGCACATTCATAAACAGCTTAGAATGGGGAAAGCCGCCTAGAATACCATTGCCCACTAATAGAGGATAGTAGTCTTCGTCTAAATAGGAACAGTTAGTCCGATAGCCTAAGATGAGAATAGTCTGTTGCATCTCGGTAGTCTCTTCAACAAAACGAGGTTCTACCACCTGGATTCGCTTGGGTAGTTTAAGCTTTTGAATTTCAGCCCTTTTTTCTACCAATTGACCAAAAAGATTCGCTACCACATCTAAATTGGTCCCTACCAAGAAAATATCTAAAGGATAGTGAGCCCACAAACTTTGAAAATGCTCAAAAACCTGACTGTTTTCTAATTTGCCTAAAGTGTCTAAATCTCCGTACTTATAAATTCCAAAGGGTTCTTGAGCACACATTAGAGCGGTTGCACGGTTTAGGGCGTAAGCCCTTTTTTCGTTCATCAAACCCTCTAGTTCTTGTTTTAGGCTGTGTTTTTCTTGGATAAAATAATCTTCCACAAAGGCTTGGCTACTTCCGGCTGGATTGGTAGCAATATCCCAAAAGGTGCGTAAACCCCGCTCTAGTTGTTGCTCACCTTGGGGTAAGAGGGTGGCATCCACCATCTGAAAGTAGAACTCTAGAATCTGTCGCTCACCAATTTTTAAGATATCGGAACTAAAGTCTGCTGCGTATAAATATTCCAATTCCCGTGCGATCTGAAGGGTGGATGGAAATTCTTGTGATCCCCGTCGCACCAAAAACGGAATTAGTGCAGTACTAGTTGCGGTCTGTGTTTGCAAATCCTGTTGAATAAACATTTTGCAGGTTAGGGACTTAAATTTATCTGTTTCACACATATGCAGGCGAACGCCGGCACCGAGATTACACTGGACAAAATTCACACCTATTCCCCCTCTACCCAAGCCAAGTGATCATCTGTATTTTCCCCAATGCTTGGATAATTACCACAGTAACTACTTTGAACACAATTCGTACAATCACCCTTGGGGAGAAAGGCTTCTTCGCCCACTTCTGCCCCGCGAACAATTTCATGGCAAATTTCTGTAACCCACCTTTCGGTTTCGGCGGGATCTAATAGTTTTTCATCTAACTGATAAACCATATTTGGAATGAGAAAGTAGGCCTGGGACTTCGACACTGGAAGTCCAAATTCCCGGGCCATGGCCCAGGCGTAGAGACGCAATTGTACTCCGTAGCTTTGCCCCACCTCTTGTACTTGTTCTGGTCTGATCCAGTTTGATTTAAAGTCCACCACTTCAAGTTCTGTGGAGCTGACAAAGACTTGATCTACTAGGCCGTTGACTAGAAAATCGCCTGCAGGTACGTTAAACTCCAATTCATGATGGACCTCCCATTCAGCCTGATCATTCGCGACCCGCCCAAAGAAATCACTTTGGAGGTAAGGGTAAATAGTTCTTTCCAATTGGATTTTTTGCCCTAGGTCTAACTCTACACCCTCCATTTGGGCCGCGTAATCCAAGAGTTGCCCAAGTTCGTGAGGACTCCTAATTTGTTCAACTACCCTATGGACAATATTTCCCCGCTGTAGAGCACTTAAACCAGACCTACCACCTTCTCCATTTATCTGGGCGGAGCTTAGTTTTAACTCCGGTACCCGCAAGAGGTAACGGAGATAGTAATAACGGGGACAATGATTATAACTCATCAAAGAAGTAACAGAAAATACCACCTGATTATACTGGGGTGCTAAGGGCTTATAGTGGGTGAGTTTTAGTTTACTAGGCTCCCCTTGAGAATGTTCCACTTCTAAACTGGGCAAATCCCCCACAATCTCTCGATAAAGATGGTTCGGAATCTCAGGCAAGGCATTCTGAAGCCACTTCCACCAGCTTTCCCGATTTTTCCCATCATCTAAACCACACCAGTACAGCTCTTCTTCAGCACGAGTGACTGCCACGTATAATAGACGCTGAGATTCATAGTGTTCTGCGATTCTTTCCGCTTCCTTCAAGGACTCGTAGTTTTTAGTACCCCGATAGGTAAGACCAAATTCTGGATGATAGAGTACCGGACCTCCTTGAGATCTAGTTAAACTACCACTAGTATCTGGCAAGAACACCACAGGAAATTCTAGGCCTTTGGAGCCGTGGATGGTGAGTAATTTAACCACATCCGCATGTTCCGCATCGAGTAGAGCCTCCCCTTCCCCTTTACTGTCCCTGGACATGAGCTGAATATAGCGTAGTTGTTCTGGCACTGACACCAAATCTTGAGCATAAAGTTTCCAACTCTGTTCTAACAGCTTCTCAATATTGGCCACCTTTTGAGGTCCAAAAGGTAGTTGCCAAGTAGTTTGAATATAATTAGTTCTCTCCAACATAGCGGTGATCACCCTAGGTGCCCCTTCATACTTGACTAAATGGGCAAGATAGCTGTAATCTTCTTCCGCTTGGGCCAGACTTTTTTGTTCTTCCTCCGTTAACTTTTCTGGTTGGCCCCCCTGTAACCAATACAGGCCTTCATCGGAAATCAGATAAAAAGGGGAACGTAAGACTGCTAAGCGGGCAACATGGTTTTCAGGATCCTCTAACCAACTGAAATAATGAAGCACATCGCGAATTTCTTGCTGGGCATAGAAACCTCGTCCACTCAAGTTAACATAGGGAATGTTAGCTGCTTGCAACCCTCGCTCATAAATGCGCACATTAGTCATGGCTCTAAACAAAAGGGCCACGTCCTCATATTTGTACTGCCCTGAATCAACAAGTTGACGGATTTGTATGGCGACTTGCTCCGCTTCTTTGACCCTGCCCTCTTCTAGGTTTAAACCTTCTGCCGGCGTCCGGAGCAGAGTTACACAAGGACGCTCCGCCTTCTTTCGACTTACCTTACTAGCTTCAAAGGCGGTAGGCCCATCTTGCATGACTTGGGGGAAAAAGTGATTAGCGAACTCAATTAGTTCAGGTCGGGAACGAAAGTTGTCCGCGAGAACTACGTTTTTTCCAGTTTGGTCAATTTCTTCCTTGGTTTGAACAAAAACCCCTACATCCGCGCCGCGGAAGCGATAAATACTTTGCTTCGGATCACCTACTACAAAAAGTAGGGCTCCTTGGAGCACGAAAGAGTCTACTATTTCTTTTTGGATGGGATTTGTGTCTTGAAACTCATCAACCATGAGATGGGTAAAATCATAGTGGGCTCTAACTTCAGGATCTTGTAATAGTTTATAAGCAAGGTGTTCTAAATCATTGTAATCTAGAATACCTAAATCCCTTTTCGCCTGATTATAACTATAGTGCACCGCTGCTAAGACCTGATTGAGCCAGGCGATTATCTCCTTTCCCCTTTGAGTGTGAATGGCCTCTTGACCTTCTGCTATTAGCTCTTTAATTAAGACAGTGTGTTCTGCTAGTTTTCCCCGGATTTTCTTAATAAAACCATTGAGAACATCTAAGGCCTCCAACTGTAGATCAGGATCTGGGAAGCTCAAAAGTCCTTTAATAGCAGGCCATTCTGCCTGTAA
>JAAZLB010000008.1 GCA_012799535.1 Bacillota bacterium
CCCCCCACCATGGTTAAGATTCGCCCATCTTGTGGATCAATAATCACCACTGCACCGGGTAGATTGTGTTCCAACAAAATCTGTTCAGCAGTTTTTTGTAGTTCAAGATCAAGGGTGGTCTCAATCTTCAGTCCACCTTGGAAAACCCGTTCTTCTCCCAGTTTATCTACGAGGATTCCGCTTAAATAATCTGCGAAATAGTGGGCTTGGCCCGGCTCGCGTTGTTCTAACTCTAGGGGGGTGGCAATTGCTTTCTCGTATTGAGTTTTTTCGATTTTCCCCTCTTTTTGCATTTGGGCTAAGATACCATCCCGTAATTGGGTGGCCTGCTTAGGATTTTTAAAGGGGGAGGCAGCTTCTGGCTCTAAAGCCAGTGCCACAAGAAGCGCACTTTCTGCAAGATCCACCTCTTCAATAGATTTTCCAAAATAAGTTTGACTAGCAGCCTCCACTCCGTGGGCCCCTTGACCAAAATAGGTTTGGTTGAGATAGATTTCAATAAGTTCTTGGTTAGAATAGCGACGCTCTAGAGCGATGGGTAAAACCATAAACTTCAGTCGCTCCCAGGTATTTTTAGGCTCAAGCATTAAGCGTGCCACTCGTTGAGTAATAGTCTGCATTTTCCCATCCGTTAACCCATGCTCTTTATTGAAACGCTGATCTTGGGTGACTTCTACCGCATCGGGTAGACTCTTAGGCATTTTATTTAAGGGTATAAAAACACTACCTTGACCTAGGCGTTTAATCACCATGCCATTTTGATCGTATAGAACGGCACCAGGTAAAGGCCTGTTTTTTTCAAAACTGGTGATCACTTGACTCCCTTGACTATAAACGGCAACGCCGATTCCAACGAGAATTACTATGACTAGAATGAGCAAAACTAAGCCTCTATTGTTCCCCATTGTTTCTCCGCCTCCTAGAAGGTAGTATTTGCCCTATAGCGTGCTTCCATGCACAAGCATACTTCTATATGTCTATTTTGAACAAGTGGGCGTTAGTCGGCACCCATTTTGACAAACCTTTCTAGGATCGTTTATAATCAAGTCATGAAATCTAGTGAGGAGAGTTGTCTATGAGCAAAATCATCGAAGCAACTGACGAAAATTTCCGGGCAGAGGTTCTGGAGGCAGACTTACCTGTCTTTGTAGATTTTTGGGCTGTGTGGTGCGGTCCTTGCCGACAAATTGCCCCCCTTTTTGAAGAGCTTGGGCAAGAGTATGCTGGTAAGATTAAATTTGTCAAAGTCAATGTGGATCAGGTTACTGAATCGGTAGGTGCTTATGGAATTATGAGTATTCCAACCCTAATGTTATTTAAGGACGGTCAACCTATGGAGACCTTGGTGGGAGTACAATCAAAGGCACGTTTGCAGGAGCTGTTAGATAGTTACATCTAGGCAGGAGGCGAACTTTAGTGTTAGGCATACGGTACGGCATTGGTTATTTAGGTGTAGCGTTATTGACACAAGTGGTGGTGCAATGGGTGACTTACTTTTATGCACCTCCCATTGAGCGTGGTATGGCCACGCTGCTTCCAATGGCGTTGATTGGTGTGGCTATGGTATTTGGACGCATTATTGATGCCATTTCCGATCCGCTGGTGGGGGTGTGGAGTGATAACAGTCGCCACAAGGGGGGCCGCCGTTTACCTTTTATTAAATACGGAATGGTTCCTCTAGCACTTTCCTTTATGTTGGTTTGGATACCTATGGGAAGTACAGAAACGGCACGTTTCATTTACTTATCTGTTGTACTGAGTGCCTTCTTTTTCTTCTATACTGTAGTAGTGGCACCTTATTTGGCTTTACTACCGGAATTGGCAGAAAGCAACAGCGAACGCACCAAATTGTCCGCGTGGCAGGCTGGTTTTAATATTGTAGGTTTAGCTTTGGCCATGGTGGGTTCCGCCTGGTTAATTGAAAGTTTCGGTTTTAAGACTATGGGAATTGTCTTAGGCTTGGTAGCTTTATTAGCCTTTGCCATTACTGCTTTTACTGTACAAGAACGCAGGGAACAAGAAGTTACTGAGCCCGAAAGTCTGTGGAGCAGTATGAAGCTTACTTTTCAGAATAAGCCCTTTCTCTATTACTTAGTTTCTCAGCTACTTCTCTGGTTTGGCTTTAACATGACCATGATTGCAGTGCCTTATGTGGTTACAGTGCTGATGGTAATGGATGAAGGAGCGGTGGGTTTGATTCTTGGGGTGGCCTTGGTTATTAGCGTGCTTTGTTTCCCTTTAATCGTATCTTTGAGTACGAGACATGGATACAAAAAAACACTTATTATCACCATGACCATGCAAGGATTAGTCTTGGGTGCTTTGGGTTTTGTAGGATTATGGCCAGGTCAAATCCCTGTGTTTTGGCAAGGATTGATTACAGTTGGTCTAGCAGGATTCCCGCTAGCAGGTTTTTTCATCATTCCCAATGCTATGTTGGCAGAACTGACAGATTATGATTATGTCCTTACCGGTAAGCGGAGAGAGGCAATTTACTTTGGAGTGCAAGGTTTGATCTTAAAGTCTGCCATTGGTTTAAGTTCTTTGATTTTAACTTTTGTGCTAGAACGCTATGGCTTTAGTGTAGCGAACCCCTTGGGAGTAAGGATTAGCGGACCCTTAGCTGGTTTTTTTGTTTTGGTAGGGGTCGCAGTACTTCTATTCTACCCCCAAGATACAGTGACCAATAGAGTCAAAAGTATCAGTGCCTAACTATTAAAGAAGATTAGAAAAAAGCGGCGTCGGAAGAAATTCCGGTGCCGCTTTTATTATTAGCCGTTATAAGTTTGATTTGGTGCGTTGTGTCGTCTGGTTTTTTCCAGGCGACTAAATAGCTCGTAGACTGCTGGTATGACAAATAGTGTCAAGAAGGTGGATGTGATTAACCCACCCATAATAGTAGCAGCTAAAGGTCTTTGGAATTCACTACCTACCCCTAAACCTAAAGCGACGGGTAAAAGACCAAAGATGGTTGTTATGGAGGTCATTAAAATGGGGCGTAAGCGAACTTGACACGCTTCTGTAACAGCCTCTCGAACAGTAATGTCTGGGTTTTCTTTGCGTTTGAGGTTGATGTAATCAACCAAGACAATGGCGTTATTCACTACGATTCCAGTCAGGACAATAATTCCAATAATGGACATGATCCCCACACTGCCACCAACAGCCCACAATCCTATTAAAGAACCGATTAGGGCAAGGGGAATAGAGAACATGATAATCAACGGCTGGATGAAGGATTCGAATTGGGCGGCCATAACCAAGAATACCAAAATTACGGCTAAGGCAAGAGCTAAGCCAAGTTCATTTATGGACTCGTCAATAACATCTTGCAGGCCTCCGATTCTTATGTGGTATCCAGGAGGAATCTCCATGTTACTGATGATTTGGCTAGCATTGCGCACCGCTTTGGTTAGGGAAATATCATCTAAGATCCCCGTTACGTAGATTACTGGTAAACGATCTGTTCTCTGGAACATGATCTGGGTTGCTCCGATAACCGGCTCAACGACTTCATTGAGTAAAATAGGGTGTTCCCCTAAGCCATTGATTTGCACCGGAGAGGTAATCTTAGTGCTTAGTAAATCCTCTACCGAATGAATGGGTGAATCTGGCCGTAAGACTACGGGCAACACTCTGTTACCAACTTGCACATCTGTGGCCTTAAGGCCCGCGGTAGCGTAACGCATACCCAGTCCAACTTGTCCAGCAGTAAAGCCACCAAGAATGCTTCTCGAGGTATCCACCTTTAAAAAGAGATCTTGGCCCAATCTGAACCGGCTATCCTGCACGTCACGGAAACCGGGAAGGGCGGCCAGTTCACTTTTCAACTCATCCGCGAGGTCGACACAAACATCGAGATTTTCACCGCGGATTTCAATGGCTAGGTTCGGTGTTAATAAAGTGCTTGAGGCAGAACCAAATAGGGAGGTGTCTGCAATATTAGTCCGCAGTACACCGTGTTTTACCATAATGTCATGAATCTCATCGCTAAGCTTTTTACTGTTTTTCTTCCGTTCATCATGGGGAACTAAGGTAATGTAGAATTGAGCATTGTCTAGACCAATACCATCTAGTAAGCTCATCACATCCATTTCTCCTTGGTCGCCTACTTGAGTTGCCACCCGAGCTATTTCAGGCAGGGCCATTAGATCATCTTCAATGCCAATGACCAGTTCACGCACAGTTGCCAAGGGTAACCCACTAGGTAACATGGCGGTGACGCCTAAGAACCCTTCATCAAAGCTCGGGAGAAACTCTTGGTCCAGACTGGGATAGATGAGGGCAGAAATTGCCACAATCACAATGACAATTCCAAAAACAACTACTTTTTTATCTAAGGCCTTTTCTAAATAGCGAAGATAGGTCTCTTGCATTTTACTAGTCTTCTTTTGTTTTTGAGTAGTGGCTAGATTAGGTTTAAGCAACTTTGCTGATAACATAGGTATAACCGTTAGGGCCACTACTAAAGAGGCGATAAGTGAATAGGAAATGGTCAAGCCTAGCTCTTTTAGTAGTTGACCAGCCATACTTTGTAGGAAGATCACAGGTAGAAATACAGCAACGGTAGTTGCTGTGGAAGCTAAAATGGCACCAGCAATTTCTCCTGCCCCTTCTTGAGCGGCGATCATAGGTGAAGAGCCTTCAGTCAAATGGCGATAGATATTTTCTAAAACCACAATAGACGAGTCTACCAACATGCCCACACCAAGGGCTAGACCACCGAGGGTCATCAAGTTGAGGGACAGTTTGGAAAAGTAAACTAGAACAAAGCTAG
>JAAZLB010000105.1 GCA_012799535.1 Bacillota bacterium
GATGGGGTTATGATCACAGATCAAGACGGTAAGGTCACTTGGATGAATGCCAAAGCACAAGAATTAACTGGTTGGTCACAGCACCAGGCTAAAGGGCTACCCCTTGCTCAAGTTTTTCGAATCATTAATACAAAAACACGTCAACCTTGTGCTGATCCAGTCTCTAAAGTGTTGCAAACTGGTGAGGTGGTGGGGCTTGCAAATCACACCAGTCTCTTGGCTAAGAACGGAAGGGAATATCAGATTGCCGATAGTGCAGCCCCAATTAGAGATGACCAAGGTATTGTTCATGGAGTTATTGTAGTTTTTCATGATGTAACGGAAGACTATCGACGACAAGAGGAACTACGAAAGAGTGAAGAACGCTTTCGTGGTTTGTTCCAACACTCTATTAATGCCATAGCCCTCCATGAGATAATTTGCGATGAGGAAGGCAAACCAGTGGATTATAGGTTCTTAGCACTAAATTCCGCCTTTGAGGAGATGACGGGATTAAAGGCGGAAGAACTGATTGGAAAAACCGTTTTAGAGGTACTTCCTGGTACTGAGCGAAGCTGGATTAATAATTACGGCAGGGTTGCCTTAACTGGTGCGACCCTGGATTTTGAGGATTACAGTCAAGATTTAGGCAAACACTATTCTGTAAGGGCCTATAGCCCTAAAGCTGGACAGTTTGTGGCTGTCTTTTACGACATTTCCCAACGCAAAAAGATGGAAGAAAAGCTTAACGAGCTCGTTTTTCAAGATTCTCTAACTGGCTTGTATAACCGTCGTCATATTGAACAAGAAATGGAACGCCTGTCCCATCAGGAGTCCCATCTTCCCTTAAGCGTGATTATGGGTGATGTGAACGGTCTGAAGATCATTAATGATTCTATGGGACACCACCAAGGTGATCTGGTACTTCAATCTGTGGCGAATATTTTGCAGAAGGCATGTCGTCCCCAGGATATTGTGGCCCGGTGGGGTGGTGATGAATTCGTGATTCTCATGCCCAACGCCACTCCTGAACAGGCTCAAGAAGTTTGTCTCCGTATTGAAGAGGTAATAGCTCAGGCAGAACAGTCTGATCCCGTTCCTAGCCTCGCATTAGGCTGTGCTACCAAGGCCCTAATAGGGGAGCCAATGCACGAAGTATTAAGAGAAGCTGAAAACCGTATGTATCAGCATAAGATGAACAATGTGGAGAGTAGCCGGAGCATATTAGTAGCCTCTTTACAACGGGCTTTGGCTGAGAAAAGCCATAAAACAGAAGAACATGCTCGACATCTCCAGACCCTAGCTCTGGCCCTAGGGGAACATATTGGCCTTTCTGATGGCCAACTAGATAAGCTGTCATTAGTTGCTTTGTTGCATGATATTGGAAAAGTGGCTATCCCCGAAAGTATCTTGGATAAACCGGGCCCCCTCACAGATGATGAGTGGGAAATCATGAAACAACACTGCGAAAGCGGTTATCGTATTGTGGTTACTTCTCCAGATTTAATTGAAGTCGCGGAAGCGGTCTTATCTCACCACGAGAATTGGGATGGCTCAGGTTACCCTCGAGGACTAAGGGGTACAGAAATTCCTCTGAGCGCTAGAATCATTAGTTTGGTGGATGCCTATGATGCCATGACCACAGACCGGCCGTACCGTACTCGTGTTACGCCACAGGAGGCTCTTGCAGAGATTAAAGCGTGTAGCAACTCCCAATTTGATCCAGAGCTGGC
>JAAZLB010000106.1 GCA_012799535.1 Bacillota bacterium
CCCGGCGTTGTCCCCGGTCTAGCTTTGGCCATCTTAGCCCTTACAGAGCCTGGGGATCGAATCGTAATTCAACCTCCTGTGTATCCACCCTTCTACCGGGTGGTCCGGGAAAATGATCGGGTAGTAGTGGAAAACCACCTTCGCTGTGACAATGGTCGATTTACCATGGATTTTGAGGATCTCGAGGAGCACTTCCGCGCAGGTGCGAAAATGATGATCTTATGTAGTCCCCATAATCCCGTAGGAAGGGTATGGGGCCTAGAAGAACTGCAACAACTCGAACAGCTTACCGCCCGTTACGAGGTCACTGTTTTAAGTGATGAAATTTGGTCCGATCTAGTGTTTCCTGACTACAAACATCGTCCCTTAGCCAGTCTCTCCCCAGAATTGGCTTCCCGAACACTCACGTTTATGGCACCTAGCAAGACTTTCAATCTAGCTGGATTCTATCTTTCTAATGTGATTATTCCTAACCCAGAACTACAACAAAAGTTCTGTGCTCAAGTGCAACGTATCGGGCTCGCCCATTTAAATTTCTTTGGTTTAGTAGCTAGCGAAGCTGCTTACCGAGAAGGGGGAGCGTGGTTGGATCAGCTTTTAGACTACTTACAACAAAACGTGGACTACGCCATCAGTGAGCTCGCTAAGATTACCCCTAAAATTAAGGTAATCAGACCAGAAGGTACCTTTGTCCTCTGGCTCGACTGCAGAGAACTAGGCATCGCCCCTGAAGAGCTTAACAGCTTTTTTGTAAATAAGGCAGGCATTGCCTTTAGTGACGGTATGGTCTTTGGGCCCTCTGGATATGGTTTCCAACGTATGAATATTGGCTGTCCTCAAGCGGTAATTGCCAAAGCCATGGAACGTCTGGCCAAAGCGCTAGCCTAAATTTACCTTAAATTAATAGACGAAAAGCACCTGAAAACAAATCTAGGTGCTTTTTTCTTTTTTATAAAGATTCTTCCCTTATATAGGAGGACTTGCGTAACCTGTTACCGAATTGTTTATTATAATAACTTGGAGGTGCATCTGGTTGAAAAATCTATCGAACCGAGTTCTTCTGCTTTCGTTGGTATTTGTATTAGCCCTCTCCGGATTGGTTAGTGCAAAGGTTGTTGAGGTAGAATTTTGGCATTCCATGACTGGCGCTCGTCTCGAAGTATTGAAGACAGTTGTTGATGGTTTTAACGCAATTAATCCTGAACAGCAAATCCTCCCCGTTCTTGTTGGTACTTATGAAGAAGGTCTTGCCCGCTTTTTGGCTGCCTATCCCGTCAAACAAGAACCAGGCATTATTGGTGTGTATGAAGTTGGAACCCAAGCTATGCACGACAGTGGGATGATTATTCCCGCTTATCAAATTCCTGGCATGCTTGGTCAAGAATGGGACTTTGGTCAATACATCCGTCCCATCGTCAGCTACTACTCCAAAGATGGTAATCTCTGGTCTTGGCCTTTTGCATCTTCTACTGCGATGATTTATTATAACGCGGATCATCTACGCCAAGCTGGGCTAGATCCAGACAAACCACCCACAACCTGGGATGAAATGCACGAATATGGTCTCAAACTGCTTGAAGCTGGCGTAGTGAAGAACGCCCTTTCCTTTGGTTGGCCTGACTGGATGTTAGAAAACCAATTGGCTCTCCACGACTTAGAGTATGCTAATGCTGGTAATGGTCGTAAAGGTTACCCAACTGAGGTCTCTTGGCCTAACGAATTCACCGATAAATTAATGACCAAATGGAGCGAAATGGCGAAAGATAAGGTGTGGATCTATGGTGGGGCTGAATACAACGCCAACGGCGCTTTCCAAACTGGCGAACTCACCTTCTTGATGCAGTCCACCTCTTCTCTAGACGGAATTCTTAGGACTGTAGGAGATAAGTTCGAAGTAAGAACCACCTTCTTACCGCGCCTCAGTAACGAATATCCCCGCGGTAGTTCCTTAATTGGCGGAAACAGTCTGTATGTTTCTAACCAAGTGACTCAAGAAGAATTAGAAGTAATCTTTGAGTTCTTCAAGTATCTCTCCCGCACCGAAGTGGACGTATACTGGCACAAGAATACCGGTTATTTCCCTTCCACCAATGCCGCGGTCCAAGCTTTGATGAACTCTGGCTGGTTCAAGGATAGTCCTAACCACCTCACCGCTTTCTTGCAAATTCTCTCCGGGAAGACTGATTCAGATGCTTCCGCCGGTATGAGAATGGGTGTCTTTGCCCAAGCTCGTGAGTGGGCCCGTGATGCCATTGAGAAGATCTCCCGTGGCGAAGATCAGCGTGCTGCCATGGAGTATTCTGCAAGACAAATCAAGGGTCTCTTAGCTGATTATAACGAGTTCATTAAGTAGTTATAAAACCCCGGGGGCTTTTCCCCCCGGGGACTTCCCCATTCATTACCGTAAGTTAGGAGGCTTCCGATGGATCGATTCCCTAATCATCGTTTTCTGCCCTATGCTCTAGTTTTTCCATCCATCACAGTTATCGCTATCTTTCTGATCTATCCCTTTGGGCAAGCAATTTACCAGTCCTTCCATCGTATCAACCCTGTTCGCAGACAGTTAGTGTATGTTGGTTGGCGCAATTACGTCGAAATGTTTCGTTCCCCTGAGTACTTGTATAGCTTCCGAAATACCTTTATTTTTGCAGTTTTAGTGATCGGTTTAGGCTTGGTTATCTCCCTCTGTATAGCCCTTTTAACCACCCAGAATATTCGTGGGGCTGGATTTTATCAAGTGGCTTTCGTGTGGACTTATGCCATGTCTCCTATTATTGCAGGTGTAATGTGGTCCTTGATTTTTGATCCTTCTATCGGCCTCATGACCCATGTTATAGGTAATCTCACCGGTTATTGGATTAATTTCTTTAACGATACTGTAGCGGCCTTTATTTTGGTTACAGTAGCTTCAATCTGGGTAATGTTAGGCTATAATATTGTGTTCTTTATTGCGGGCCTACAAAACGTACCCCATGAATTAAAAGAAGCGGCCTCCATTGATGGAGCCACCACTTGGCAAGTGTTTTGGGTAGTGACTTTCCCTATGCTTAGCCCTACTGTGGCATTCTTGGTTTTTGTGAACACAGTCTACGCTTTCTTCCAATCCTTTGGTTTAGTGGATGTGGTCACCATGGGTGGTCCTAACCGTTCTACAGAATTTTTAATTTATAAAATCTATAAAGACGGCTTTGGCCGCATGCAAGAAGGTCAAGCCGCTGCCCAGTCGGTTGTACTCTTTATCATCATTGCTATTGTAGGTGCGATTCAGATCTATACATCTACTAAGAGCGCGGTCTACGATCGTTAGAAAGGAGAGGACTATGGCCGTTAATCGGAAACTCATTACTAAGATTGTCATTCACCTGATCTTGATTTCAACTCTGATTGTGGTTGCCTTCCCCATTTATTATGCTCTTGTGATGGCTACCCACACTCACCAAGACGCCTATGCCTTTCCACCTAAGCTTACACCGGGCAAGGAGCTTTTCTCCAATATTAAAGAAGCGTGGCAACGGGTGAAGATGGCCACACTTTTGAAAAACAGCTTGATTATTGCCATCACCGTATCTATTGGTAAGATCACCTTTTCCATTTTGGCCGCCTTCGCTTTCACCCATTTTAAATTTAAGGGAAGTTGGCTTTTGTTCCCCCTAGCCATGGTGACCCAGATGATGCCCTTACCGGTTCGGGTAATTCCCTTATACCGTATGATGGCGCAGCTAGGCTGGTTAAACACCTACTGGGCTCTAACCGTCCCTTATTTGGCTAGTACTACTGGGATTATTCTTTTCCGACAGTTCTATCTCACGGTACCAGCAGAATTGGCAGATGCAGCTCGGGTAGATGGGGCCACACCGATGCAGTACCTGCGCAGAATCTTGTTGCCCTTGTCTTGGACAAATGTGGCCGCTTTGTTAGTTATCGAATTCGTTTATATGTGGAATGAATATTTATGGCCTAATATTGCCATTACCGCTTCTAATATGCGGGTGGCCCAAATGGGGCTTCGCATGCTCTACACTTCTGAACGGGGTGCCGCGGAGTGGAATATCATTATGGCTGGTACTTTAATTATTATGCTTCCACCCTTGATTATCCTAATTCTCTTTAGGAAGCAGTTCTCCGAAGGTATTGCCATGCAGACAACTAAATAAAACAAGCAAAAAGGTCGGTTTCTTTCTAAAAGAGGCCGACCTTAACGCTTCACAAATTTAGATTAGAAAAGCAATAGCTCGCACGATTTCGAAATAATCATTTGTCTCAAAAAGAATGCTCTTTGGTGAGATTTGTTTGGTACCGGGATAAAAAGACTTTCTATAGGCATGACCATGGAAGTTGTAACTTATTTCTAAGCTGAACTTTTCGGGTAATTCTATCTTGTTCAAACTAAGATCCCCGGTCAAGACCTCATCCATTCCGGTTTTGATTAGTTCTACCGCTTGTTGCGGATGAATACTCTTGGTAGCCGAACCCAATCCTTCGAAGGTAGCGACTGTAGCAATATGATCATTCAGATTTTTGGCCTCGGCACAAATTCCCTGATCCCCGCTCAAGAATGCTACTGGAACCCCAAGGTA
>JAAZLB010000107.1 GCA_012799535.1 Bacillota bacterium
AAAGGTGTGTGGGAAGCTACCGTTTATGAAGACCTAGAAGGACTATATTACAACTTTCTAGTGACCCATAGTAGTAAGACAGTAGAGGCAGTAGACCCTTATGCTAAGTCTACAGGGGTGAACGGCGAACGGGGTCAGATTGTGGATTTAAGCAAGACCAATCCACCAGGTTGGGAAAAAATGCAGTGGCTACCCCTAAAAGACCCTGTTGATGCCATAATTTATGAAGTTCATGTGCGGGATTTTTCCAGTTCCCCCACTTCGGGGATTAAGGCTAAGGGTAAGTATTTAGGCATGATCGAAGAGGGCACCAAAACCCCTACAGGGGTCATGACTGGCTTAGATCACTTAACAGATTTAGGAGTTACCCATGTACACTTACTCCCGATTTTTGATTTTGCCACAGTAAACGAATTGACTCCAGAAGAAGACTACAACTGGGGCTATGATCCCCTCAACTACAATGTACCTGAAGGATCCTATGCTAGTGATCCCCATGATGGGCGGGTGCGGATCCGTGAACTAAAAGACCTGATTTTAAACTTAAACCGAGCAGGCATGGGAGTGATTATGGATGTGGTTTATAACCACACCTTTCACAGTACCGCTTCGAACTTGAATAAGTTGGTCCCCGGTTATTATTACCGCCTGTATCCTGATGGACGTTTTTCTAATGGATCCGGTTGTGGCAATGAGTTAGCAGACGAACGTTCCATGGTGCGTAAGTTCATTGTAGATTCTATAACCTACTGGGCTACTGAATATAAGTTAGCAGGCTTCCGCTTTGATCTCATGGGTTTACATCACCTAGAAACTATGCAAACGATTCAGCGGACCTTGGATGAATTAAACCCTGAATATTTGCTCTATGGAGAAGGGTGGGCGGCAGCCTCTAGTACCTTGCCAGAGGATCAACGGGCAGTAAAAAGGAATACCCCTCAACTTCCAGGCATAGCTTCCTTTTGTAATGATTATCGAGATGGAATTAAGGGTCATGTGTTTAACACGCGGGAACCAGGCTTCATTCAAGGGGGAGGCTATCAAGAAACGGTTAAATTCGGCATTGTTGGGGCTATCCAGCATCCCCAAATCGATTACCACAAGATCCTTTATTCTGCAGGCCCTTGGGCTTTAACCCCTGGTCAAAGTGTGTCATATGTGGAAGCCCATGATAATCTCACCCTGTGGGATAAATTACTTTGTACTACTGAACCTCAAGCAGATGGGGAGCGGGTGGCCCTCATGAAATTAGCCCATGTTTTAGTTTTAACTAGTCAAGGGATTCCCTTCCTCCATGCTGGTCAGGACTTCGCCCGGACCAAGGGGGGAGATCCTAATAGCTATCAATCACCAGACCATGTGAACCAGATAGATTGGGAACGGAAGGGTGAGTTTCTAGAGCTTTATGAGTACACCAAGGGCTTGATTCAACTACGGAAAGAACGTCCCGCCTTTCGCATAGGCAAAAGTACAGAAGTACGGGAAAAGCTACGGTTTTTGAAATTTCCTAATCAGAATGTCTTAGGCTTCACCCTTGGTCCCCATGCTAACGGGGATAGTTATGAAACCATCTTAGTCTTAGTTAATAGTAATCTTACACCAGCGGAGCTCCTAGTTGCGGAGGGTCCTTGGAAAATCCTCGCTAATCAAGACCAAGTAGGGGGTAAACTAGGAGAGCTTGTAGGCCCCACTGTGTGGGTGGAAGCCCGAAGTGCCTTGATACTAGCCCAAAGGGGGAGAAGGAATGAAAAAATGGGAAGCCTCACCATATAGCGAATACGACCGCTATTTATTCCATCAAGGGACCCACTACGCGAGTTACTCCTTTATGGGAGGACATCTGGTAGAAGAAAAGGGTCAGGCTGGAGCTCGCTTTGCTGTCTGGGCCCCTCAGGCTCGCAGGGTTTCGGTGGTGGGGGATTTTAATCATTGGGATGGGCGGCAACACCCCTTAGAAAAAATGCCCAGTTCGGGGATTTGGGCAGGATTTATCCCTGGACTACAAGAGGGAGATCTTTATAAGTACGAGATTTTAACTCCCCAAGGAACTTTAAATCTCAAGGCTGATCCCTTTGGATTTTGGGCAGAAAAAAAGCCCCATACCGCTTCACGCCTTTGTGATTTACACAGTTATGAGTGGCAAGATCACAAGTGGCGAGAGGATAAATACAGGCGGAATAGTTATACGGAGCCTATGTTAATCTATGAAGTGCATCTTGGTTCTTGGCGCCAACATGGCCATGAAGATTATTATAGCTACCAAGAGCTAACTAGAGAGTTAGTAGATTACGTAGTGGAAATGGGTTATACCCATATTGAACTTTTACCAATCATGGAGCACCCCTTTGATGGTTCTTGGGGCTATCAAGTGATGGGTTATTATGCCCCCACTAGTCGTCATGGCCACCCGAGGGATTTCATGGCCTTTGTGGATTATTGTCACCAAAAGGGTATCGGAGTGATTTTAGATTGGGTACCAGGCCATTTTGTGAAAGATGATCCAGGCCTTCGCCTTTTTGACGGCACTCCCTGCTATGAGTACTCAGAAGCTCGCAGGGCTGAAAACAAAGGGTGGGGGACTAGTAATTTTGATTTAGGTAAGACAGAAGTGCAAAGCTTTTTGATTTCTAACGCCTTATATTGGTTAGATGTCTTTCACTTAGATGGAATTAGGGTGGATGCAGTGGCCTCCATCCTGTATTTGGATTATGGTCGAAAACCAGGCGAATGGAACCCAAATTCCAAGGGAGGGCGAGAAAACTTAGAAGGGGTGGCCTTTTTACGCAAACTTAATGAAGAAATTTTCGCCCGTTTTCCCAGTGCCTTGGTCATGGCAGAAGAGAGCACCTCCTGGCCTTTAGTGACTATGCCTACCTATTTAGGGGGCTTAGGCTTTAATTATAAATGGAACATGGGTTGGATGAATGACATGCTTAAATACATGGAAGAGGATCCTATTCACCGCAAGTATCATCACAATTTAGTGACCTTCTCCCTTATGTATGCCTTTAGTGAAAACTTTGTGCTTCCCTTATCCCACGATGAGGTGGTCCATGGTAAACGTTCGTTATTGAATAAGATGCCGGGAGATTATTGGCAAAAATTCGCCAACTTAAGGGCCTTCTTAGGTTATATGATGGGACATCCAGGGAAGAAGTTGCTGTTTATGGGTTATGAGTTTGGCCAGTTTATAGAATGGAAATATGACGAGGATTTAGACTGGCATCTTTTAGATTATCCCATGCATAGGCAAATGTGGGAGTATAATAAGGCCTTAAACCATTTTTATCAGGAACATCCCCCCCTCTGGGAATTAGATTTCAGTTGGGAAGGTTTTGAGTGGATCGATGCTAATGATAGTGAGCAAAGTGTCCTGTCCTTTATTAGAAGAGGGTATGATCCTGATGATTTTCTGATTGTGGTTGTGAATTTCACTCCAGTGGTGCGGGAGCCATATCGGATCGGCGTACCTGAACTAGGAGTTTACGAAGAAATCTTCAATAGTGATGATCCACAGTGGGGGGGATCTGGTCAGAAAAATGCAGACAAACTTCAAGCCCAGGAACAACCCTGGCACAATCAAAAGTATTCATTAGAACTTAAGTTACCACCCCTTGCCACCATTTTTTTACGCAAGGGAAAAGAAAGAGATAAGGAGGGGTAAGTAGTGCAAAAAAAGGAAGTTGTAGCCATGTTGCTAGCTGGAGGTCAAGGGAGCCGCTTAGGGATTTTGACTAAAAAACTAGCGAAACCCGCGGTGCCCTTCGGGGGAAAGTATCGGATTATTGATTTCACTTTAAGTAACTGTGCCAACTCAGGTGTAGACACGGTAGGGGTTTTAACCCAGTATCAGCCCCTCACCCTCAACTCTTATATTGGGATCGGAAGCCCCTGGGATTTAGATCGCCATACAGGTGGGGTCATGGTTTTACCCCCCTATGTCAAAGAGCAGGGGGGAGAGTGGTACAAAGGTACCGCTAATGCAGTTTATCAAAACCTGGATTTTATTAGTCAATACGATCCAGAATATGTCCTGATTTTATCCGGTGACCACATTTACAAGATGGATTATAGCAAGATGATCGAATTTCACAAACAAAAAGGGGCTAGTATTACCATCGCAGTAATTCCTGTGCCTTGGGAAGAAACCCATCGCTTTGGAGTAATGAAGACAGATGAAACGGGCAAGATTGTGGAATTCCAAGAAAAGCCTAAAGAGGCCAAGAGTAACCTTGCTTCTATGGGTGTTTATGTCTTTAATTGGCGAGAACTGAAACGTTATTTAGAAGCAGACGAAGGGGATCCTAACTCCAGTAACGATTTTGGGAAAAACGTGATACCTACTATGCTCAAAGCCCAAGAGCCCATGTACGCCTT
>JAAZLB010000108.1 GCA_012799535.1 Bacillota bacterium
TCTTCGAGCACTTTAGTAGACAATATTTTATCCGTCACCTGCACCCCTCCTTGGATAAGCTCGGCACAACTGATTTGATTATAACATTGTTTTCCATTCTAAGCTAGAGTAGATGGTCCTTTGCCCTGTTTTCCATCTTTGAATTTTCCCAGTTGACAAAGTGACCTCATCCCCGTATACTTAAACTAATTAAATTTTTGAGTTGCTACTCTTATCTAGAGCGGTGGAGGGACTGGCCCTATGAAACCCGGCAACCAGTGGAGCCAATTAGGTCCACAAGGTGCCAATTCCTGCTGGATGTATCCAGAAAGATGAGGGGAGAGCGTTTTCTTATTTGAGATATAGAAAACTCTTCCTTCGTGAAGAGTTTTTTCTTTATTGAGGAGGCACACTGTGATTCAACTAAAAGATGTGGAAAAAGTTTTCTCTGGAAAAACTGAAGTGCATGCCCTAAAGGGGGTTAACTTGGAGATCACTGCAGGGGAGATCTTTGGAATTATTGGCCAAAGTGGCGCTGGTAAGTCCACCCTAATTCGCTGTATTAATATGCTAGAAAAGCCGGATCGCGGTGAAGTCTGGGTAAATGGAGTACTCATTAATAGCCTCAATCCCAAAGAACTGCGGGAAGCTCGTAAGGGTATTGGAATGATTTTTCAACATTTTAATTTATTGAGTTCCCGCACTGTGGCAGAAAATATTGCTTTCCCCTTAGAGTTGGCCCAGGAGTCGAAAGAAGAAATCCAGGCCAAAGTAGAAAGTTTAGCTAAATTAGTGGGGTTAGAAGATAAGCTCCATAGCTATCCCAGCCAGCTTAGTGGTGGGCAAAAGCAACGGGTGGGAATCGCCCGAGCCCTAGCCACCGAACCACAGATTCTGTTATGTGATGAGGCCACATCGGCCTTGGATCCAGAAACAACTACCGCGGTGTTACAACTATTGCAAAGAATTAACCAAGAACTCCAGCTCACCATTGTCCTGATTACCCATGAGCTAGCAGTCATCCAAGAAGTATGTGACCGGGTGGCGGTCTTAGAAGATGGCTTGGTACAAGAGGTGGGGCCAGTTGTGGATGTCTTCACCAAACCCCAAACTAAGGCCACCCAACGTATGTTGCAAGGGTTTTTGACCCCTAAACTCCCAACTGAGCTTGGGGATCCGAACAACACCTTACTCCGCCTTACCTTTGTGGATAACAAGGTGCATCAACCGATTATTTCCCAGATGATCCGCACCTTTCAGGTTGATGCCAACATTCTTTTTGGACGAATTGATCAAATGAAAAATGCATCTTTTGGAACACTTTTGGTGGAACTCTCCGGCCCTTCCCTGAAAATTCGAGAAGCAGTGGAGTTTCTCCGGGAAAACCAAGTAGAAGTGGAGGTGTTAAGCTAATGTTGTGGCAAGCCACTTTAGAAACCCTAACTATGGTCAGTGTAGCAACTGTAGTAGCCACTTTAGTAGGATTACCCTTAGGCATCCTTTTAGCCACTACAGACCGGGGTCATATTTTAGAACAGGCCATTATTAATAAGGTTTTAGGAACGATTGTGAATATTGGAAGATCAATTCCTTTTATTATCTTAATGGTAGCCATTATTCCTTTTACCCGGAAAATCGTAGGTACTTCCATTGGTACCACCGCTGCCATTGTGCCCCTCACAGTGGCGGCTATTCCCTTTGTAGCTCGGTTGACCGAAGGAGCGTTAAAAGAGGTGGACGGGGGTGTAATTGAGGCGGCGGAGAGTATGGGGGCCTCGCCCCCAGAGATAATTCTTAAAGTCTTAATTCCTGAAGCGTTGCCCGCTCTAGTTCTGGCAGTGACCCTAACTGCAGTCAATTTAATTGGCTATTCTGCCATGGCCGGCGCCATTGGTGGAGGAGGCTTAGGGGATCTGGCGATCCGTTTCGGCTACCAACGTTTTCGGGGCGATATCATGTTGCAAACAGTCATCATTCTTGTAGTATTGGTCCAAGGCATCCAAATGCTTGGAGATAAGCTAGCCCAGAGACTTTATCATCGCCATTAGGAGGAAAAACATGAAAAGACACAGCTTAGTTATTAGCGTATTAACTCTAGTTTTGGTTGTTAGTGGTGTAGTAGCAGCGAATCCAGTACTTAAAATTGGGGCCACTCCCTTACCCCACGGAGAAATCTTAGAAGTAGTTGTACCCCTTTTAGCCCAAGAAGGAATTACCTTACAGATCATTGAGTTTACCGATTATCTGCGCCCAAATTTGGCTTTACAAGAAAAGGAACTAGATGCGAACTTCTTCCAGCATGTTCCCTATCTAGAAACCTTTAACAAAGATGCCGGAACGGATCTAGTATCCTTAGTAGGTGTCCACATTGAGCCTTTAGGAGTATTTAGTCATAAGATTTCTTCCCTGAGTGAACTACCGAAAAAGGCCCAAATTGCTATTCCCAATGATGCCACCAATGGTGGTCGGGCTCTCCTTTTGTTACAGGAAGCGGGCTTAATCAAGCTTGATCCTAAGGCTGGCATTGAACCAACCGTTTTTGACATTACAGAAAACAACCTGCAAATTAAA
>JAAZLB010000109.1 GCA_012799535.1 Bacillota bacterium
ACTATGGCACCGAACATGGCAAGGGCACCAAGCATATTACCCTTGACCGCAGTTTTTGGTGAACTCATGAGGCGAATTCCATAGATAAAACCTGCAATGAACAAAAGTTGCAGAATTAACATCTAAGATTTCCCCCCTTCGCTTTTGAACATCTTTAACATGCGATGGGTAACTAAAAAGCCTGCCACCACGTTGATCATGGCCAAGACAATGGCCACAAAGCCCACCACTTGACTACCAGTAGTTAAGGCCGCGGCAGTTGTGACCAAGGCCCCTAAAACGGTAATCCCAGATAAGGCATTCATCCCCGACATGAGTGGGGTATGAAGTAAACTAGGTACTTCATTAATGAGCTTGTAGCCTAGTAAACCCGCGGCTACGAAAGCTACTACTAGATATAGCTCTTTCATTAGATCTCTCCCCTCGAGCGCATAGATTCTAAGGTACCTCCGTGGACAATTTTCCCACCTTTAGTCACCAAAGTCTCCCGAATAATCTCATCATCCATATTCAAGACAATTTGCCCATTCTGGACGAGGTTTTCTACAAAATTAAATACATTCTTAGAAAACATAGCAGTGGAACTAGTAGGCATAGTACCAGGAATGTTCTTAGTTCCATCCACGATCACACCATAATGCTCGGTAACAGCTCCCCCTTCGGTGAGGGCACAGTTACCGCCTTGGTCAATAGAAATATCCACAATCATTGAACCAGGCTTCATAGAACGGACCATTTCTTCAGTGATTAAAATGGGAGCCTCTTTACCAGGAACCAAGGCAGATAAAATCACAATATCCGATTGAGCCACAACCTCTGCCAAGACCTTCCGTTCATGCTCTAACCATTTCTGGCTTAAATGCTTAGCATAACCACCTTCCCCAATAGCTAACTCCTGGGGAATGCCTAGATCTACTACACGGATGCCTAGACTTCTCGCCTGCTCTTGGGCATCAGGGCGAATATCCGCTGCATAAACAACTGCACCTAAGCGTTTGGCGGTAGCTAATGCCTGTAAACCAGCTACCCCCACCCCAACTACTAAAACCTGGGCTGGTTGAATCATGCCCACAGCAGTGCCCATGAGGGGCAAGAATTTAGGGATGCGGTTAGCGGCCATAATCACTGCCTTATAACCAGCAACAGTACTCATGGAGGTTAAAGCATCCATAGTTTGGGCCCTAGAAATTCTAGGAATAGAATCTAGAGTTAAGGAAGTGACTCCACCTTTAGCAAGCTCTTGCACCATCTTATGATTACCGGGAGAAGCTGGGTGCAAGAAAGTGATCAAGACCTGCCCTTCCCGTAGTAATTGGGTCTCGTGTATTTGCAACTCATGATGCCATTGGGGCTCCTTCACCTTGAGAATAATTTGGGCATCTTGGTAGAGGGCTTTTACGTCGGTATAAATCATGGCACCCGCTTCAGCATAAGCCTCATCAGAGAAAAACGCACCTAAACCGGCTCCAGTTTCAATCAACACTTTGGCGCCGCCCTTCACAAATGAGGTTACAGTCTCTGGTGTCGCGGCTACACGACGTTCGCCGGCTAAAATCTCCTTAGGAACTCCAATGGTTAAACCAGCATATTTCATAAATTGTCCTCCATCCTGTTAAGTTGTACTTCTAACATTCGCATAATATTACGAAATTCCTTGTGCTAGCAACGGGAAATTAACATATTGTGAACAAAAACACAAAGTAAAAAGAACCTTTCAGGCATTTTTCGCAAAAAGCCCCCCAGGTTCTTCTGTCTTCCGTAATTTCTTAAACTAAGCGGCGAATTAATCCATCAGAATCTCCAAAAAAATAATCTACTAGCGGAATTTCTAGAAGTGTATATGCTCCCGGCTGCTGTTTTACGCTAGCCCTCGCGGCTGCCACCATAATCTGAGCGGTCAAAGCGGGATTGTTAATCCGCATTTCCCAACGGAAATTTTGGTTGGCAGTTTGACCTGAAACACCCTTGCGCTCTAAAAGCACACCATGGCCCACATCCTGGAGATTCTGCACCGATTCTACCTGGTAAACATGGGTTTCATCCCTAACGAAGTAAGGATCAGCCTTAATTGACTGCTCCACTTCAGTAAAGTCAGTGCCTGCCTCTAATTGGACGTACACTAAGCGTCTGTGTAAACCAGATCCCTTGGGAATGGTCATGGATAGAGCATCTTCTACACCTGGTAAAGCCTTGACTACTGTAGTGTGACCCATACTCATTCCTGGTCCGAAATTCGTAAAGGTCAAGCCCTGTGGCGTCATCAATTCCATGAGTGCTCGCACCATTGAATCTGTCCCAGGATCCCATCCGGCAGCTACCACCGCCACACTTTCCCCCTGTTGGGCGATTTTTCTTAAGTTGGACCGATGTTCCAACAAAGGTTCACCATGGATGTCAAAACTATCCACAGTGTTAATGCCTTGGGCCAGGATCTCCTCAGCCAATTGAGGAACACTGCGAGATGGTGTACACAGTAAAGCCACATCCACATTGCCTAGTTGACCAATTTGATCCACAACCGCCACGGATCTTAACTCAACTGGTAAATCAGCATGCAAAGAAGTGGTGCGTCGCACCACTCCCGCGAGTTCTAAATCTGGAGCTACCTGCACCGCTTGGAGTGCATAGCGCCCAATGTTACCGTAGCCTTGAATGGCTACCCTCAATTTTTTATTTCCCATATTTCCCACCTTAGTTACTGTAAGGGTCAAACGCGTCTCTTAAAGCATCGCCCATGAAGTTAAAGGCTAGAACGCTGACGATAATAAAGAGACCCGGAATCATGAGCCATGGCTGCATGAGAAGAACGTCCATACTTTGCGCGTCCTTTAAGAGTAGACCCCAACTGGTCATGGGTTCTTTAATTCCTAGACCTAAAAAGCTAATGGAGCTTTCCCCAATAATCATGCCAGGGAAAGATAGGGTGGCAGTCACAATCAAATAGCTCATGATATTTGGTAGTATGTGGCGAAAAATAATGCCCGCATCAGAAACCCCGAGGGCCACTGCCCCTTCTACAAACTCCTTAGAACGGAGGTTTAAAAACTGTCCCCGGACTACCCTAGCCAAACCGGTCCAATCTAAGAAAGCTAAGATTGTAACAACCCCAAAATACACTTTTACCGAAGACCAGGTAGGCGGCAAAATCATGGATAAGGCTAACCACAAAGGTATCCGTGGGAAGGAACGGAGTAACTCAATCAAGCGTTGAATGATGTTATCCACCCAACCACCATAATAACCGGAAATACCTCCCATGACAATCCCAATTACAAAGCTGACAATAATTCCAAAGACACCAACGCTTAAGGTTACCCTACCACCGTACAAGGTGCGGGCAAAGAGATCTCGCCCGAAACGATCTGTGCCAAACAGGAAAAATTGTCCTCCAGAATCCTTATCTACCCCGAGTAAGTGCAAATCACTTTCTATGCCTAG
>JAAZLB010000110.1 GCA_012799535.1 Bacillota bacterium
GATAAGGCGTGGGTCCGATATAAAATGGCAAAATCCTTAGGAGAATAACCTTGTCTACAAAGGGTCTCAATAGTCTCCCCTACAAAACGGACTTCATGTCTTTCATCTTCTCCTTGGAAAAAGAGAACCTTTTTCCCCTCATCTTTATTAGTAAACAAAGTCTTCGGCTTGCGCTCCGTATTATTGGCAATTACCGAATTGGCGGCGCCCAAGATATTCTTAGTGGATCGATAATTTTCTTCTAGCTTGATAATGGTGGCTCCAGGAAAATCCTTCTCAAATTCAAGGATGTTGCGAATGTCCGCTCCCCGGAAGGCGTAAATACTCTGATCCTCATCACCTACAACACAAATATTGCCTGTTCCTTGTGCTAAAAGCTGGACCAGGACATACTGGGCCATATTCGTGTCCTGATACTCATCAACTAAAATATGGCTAAACCTCCCTTGGTACTTAGCTAAAACCTGGGGATGTTGTCGCAATAAACGCACTGTGACCATAATCAAATCATCAAAATCCAAGGCATTATTGGCCACTAATTTAGCTTGATACTTTTGATAAACCTTAGCTACCGTTTGCTCCCAATAATCTCCACCAGAAACTGGGTAATCCCCTGGAGAGATCAACTCATCCTTGGCCTTACTAATAGCCCCTAGCAATTGCCTAGGATCAGCTCGTTTAGGATCTAAGTTGAGTTCCTTTAAACATTCCCTAATCACAATTAACTGATCAACCTGATCAAAGATTTGAAAATTAGAGGAGTAGTCCGTATAAGCCACTTCTGACCGTAAAATGCGTACACAGAGAGAGTGGAATGTGCCCATAAACACCTGCTCACCGGTGGGTCCCACTAAGTCAATGACCCGCTCTTGCATTTCTGAAGCAGCCTTATTAGTGAAAGTAACAGCCACAATCCTATAGGGTGGGATGTGATGTCCTTTGATTAAGTGGGCGATTCGAGAAGTTAAGACCCTCGTCTTGCCACTACCGGCCCCTGCCACAACTAAGAGGGGACCATCTACAGTTTCTACTGCTAATCTTTGTTGAGTATTTAAACCTTGCAAATAATCCATGTGTTACTCCTTTTACTGAACTTCTTACCAGCGATTCCCAGCAGGTTAGGTCTCTTTCCAGGAAGAAATATGTGCTAGAGAAAATTATTAACAAACCTGGAAAGGAAGGATGAACTAATTTGCGCAATCATTTCTTTTTATTATCCTTACTAACCTTAGGCCTGGTATTGAGTGGTTGTCTAACCCAAACTTCGCCAAACCCAAGGCCAACGCCTCCCCTAGAAGGACAAAAATTCTCCTTAACAGGAGTGGTGGAAGACGCCAGTTCCCATCTGGCCTTCTGGAGTGGAACAGCATCATTGAACGGGCAAAACGTACCCATTCAAAATGGTAGCTTTCAATTTAATAACTTAGCTCCAGGAACATACACCCTCACAATTGAAAAGCCTTTTTACAAGCCTTATCAAAAGAAAGTGGTGGTTACTTCTACAAACATAACCCTCCAAGCCCAACTAACAACGGCATTTTCCCTAAGTGAACTAGATTTACTGGCCCGCTTGGTTTATGCTGAAGCGAAGGGAGAATCCTATGAAGGACAAGTTGCGGTGGCCGCCAGTGTACTTAATCGAGTACTACACCCCGATTACCCTTCTACCCTAACTGGAGTGATTAATCAGGTGGTAATTCAAGGTGGTAAAAAATATTATCAATATGAACCAGTACTAAACGGAACTATTAAAACTCCCCCTAGTCAGACTGCGAAAAATGCGGTCTCTGATGCCTTGGTAGGCTGGGATCCATCTTTAGGGGCCACCGGCTTTTTCGCCCCGAGTAAAGTGGGTCCAAGCTCCTGGGTGTGGACTCGTCCAGCCACAGTAACGATTGGAAATCATCGCTTCTTCAAGTAGTAGAAGTGGGAAGCACCTCTCGGAATCGAGAGGTGCATCTTCTTCAACAAATTATTTGCCAGATAAACTTGAACGTCCCGCTAATTCTTCCCAAATTTCTTCGAGGGCAATATTGCGATAGACTAAGAGAACTAAAAGATGGAAAAGTAAGTCACTAACCTCATAAATAAGCTCTTCATTGCCACCATTCTTACCTGCGATAATTACTTCGATGGCTTCTTCTCCAAGGGCTTTGAGTATTTTATCCAGCCCATTTTCCATGAGGTAATTAGTGTAAGAACCTACCTTAGGTGAACGGCGACGATCTTCAATGGTGGCATAAAGCCAAGAAAGGGTTTCCCGGTTAGGTAGTAAATCACTCTGATCTGGTCCATCAGACATAATGAGATTATGGAAGCAGCTATAGTTTTCCAAATCATCATCACAGGCCCCGTGTCCCCGTTGTTCCACAACAATTAAGACAGTATCTCGGTCACAGTCGGCAGTAATTCGGCGCACTTTTTGGACATTACCTGATTCGGCCCCTTTTTTCCATACTTCTTTTCTTCTGCGACTATAAAACCAGGTTTCCCCTGTTTGCAAAGTCTTGTTAAAGGCCTCCTCATTCATGTAGGCAGTCATCAAGACTCGACCTTGCGTATCCTGTATAACCGTTGGCACGAGACCATTTTCGTCATACTTAATCATGGTATCATCCCTCCCACTTATTCCCATTCAATGGTGGCTGGTGGCTTTGAACTGATATCATAGACAACCCGATTAATGCCCCGTACTTCCCCCATTAAACGTTGGCTAATCTGATCTAACACTTCATAGGGAACTCGGCTCCAATCTGCAGTCATCCCATCAGAACTAACCACAAAGCGTAAAGCCACAACATAATCATAAGTACGTTCCCCTTGAAATACGCCTACTGTCCGGGTATTAGTAAGTACAACTAAGGCCTGCCAGATCTCCCTATACAAACCAGCTTGACGAATTTCTTCCATGGCGATAGCATCAGCCTGGCGTAAAATCTTTAATTTTTCTCTGGTGACCTCTCCCATAATCCGAATGGCAAGTCCCGGACCGGGAAAAGGATGACGCCAGACGATTTCTTCTGGTAAATCAAGTTTTTGGGCTAAAAGACGTACTTCATCTTTAAACAAAGTATCTAAGGGCTCTACTAACTCAAACATTAAATCTTCTGGCAATCCCCCCACATTGTGATGGGATTTCACTAAGGTCCCTGCTTCTGCCCCACTTTCTAAAACATCAGGATATAAAGTGCCTTGGACTAAGAAGCTGGCGTCACCAATTTTGGCCGCTTCCTCCTCAAAGACCCGAATAAACTCTGTCCCAATTATTTTCCGTTTTGCTTCTGGATCCTCTATTCCCGCGAGTTTATCAATAAAACGATCCTGGGCATCTACATGAATTAGGGGGATCCCAAATTCCTCGCGAAAAGTTTTAACAACTTGTTCACTTTCGCCCGCCCGCATGAAACCATGATCCACATAAATACAAGTCAATTGATCTCCAATAGCCCGGTGGACTAAGACTGCCGCAACAGACGAGTCAATTCCTCCACTTAGCCCGCAAATTACTTTGCCTGAACCTACTTGAGTTTGCACCCTTGTAAGGGCCTGTTCTAAGAAGAGATCCATATTCCAATCCCTCTTACAGCCACATTGTTCTGTTAGAAAAAGTTCAACTTCTTCCTCTGATAAAAAAGACTCCCCTAAGGACCATACAGGTATACCTTTGGTGAGTTCGGTGGGTAATTCTTGAGGTAGGCTCCCCACGAGGATTACTCCCGCGGGTTGACGTTCTTGTAAGGCCCCTTTGAGTTGACGCCCGAGAACAATCTCGCTGTAAACTCCACTCCCCCGTACCTGTTTGGCCACATCCTGTGCGTTTCCTGAACCATAATCCACTACTAAAACTAGTTCCAAACTGCAACCCCCCGTTTTAGCTACTAACAACGCCTACATATGGTAATTCCCGGTAGCGATGGTTATGATCTAAACCATAGCCCACAACAAATTCATCGGGAATACTAAAGCCAATATAATCGGGAATAAAATCGATCCGCCTACGATCTGGTTTATCTAGTAATACAGCTGTTTTTATACTCGCAGGTTGGCGAGACTGAAGTAACTGAGAAAGGTAAGAAAGAGTCAAACCTGAATCGATAATATCTTCAACAATTAAGATATCTCTGCCCTCAATGGCTGTATCTAGATCTTTTAAAAGTTGCACAACTCCAGAAGTTTCAGTTGCTGCTCCATAGCTAGAAGTGGCCATAAAATCAATTTCAAGGGGTACTTGAATGGCCCGTATTAGATCACTCATAAAGACCACTGCACCTTTTAATATGCCCACCACAACCAAATCTTTCTCCGCGTAATCCCGACTGATCTTAGCCCCTAATTCTTGGACGCGGCTTGCGATTTCCTCCGTACTAATCAACACTCTCGGCTGCAAATTCTATCCCACCTACCGCTTTTTTGGTAGTACTACCTTCGCCACAACCACGGAAGATCCCTTGTAAATCGCCTGTTAAGTTAAAAGGACCCTGCAATAGCAGGGTCCTTAAAGGTGGTCTATCTGTAATTTCTCTTGTCTTACATCATACCTGGCATGCCACCCATGCCACCACCTGGCATCATGGGCTCTTCCTCAGGTTCATCCACAATCAAACACTCAGTAGTGAGGATCATGGCACCGATAGAAGCGGCGTTTTGTAAGGCACTTCTGGTAACCATGGCTGGGTCAATAATACCCTTTTCCACCATGTCCACATAGTCCTCGCTGAGTACGTCAAAGCCTACACCCTTAGGCGAGTTCTTCACCTTTTCAACTACAACAGCACCTTCAACACCAGCGTTGTTAGCAATCATCTTCAAGGGCTCTTCTAAAGAACGACGGATGATGGCTACACCAGTTGCTTCGTCACCAGTGAGTTCTAAGGAATCAAGGGCGCCGATAGCATCGATGAGCATGGTACCGCCACCTGCTACAATACCTTCTTCTACAGCAGCACGGGTTGCAGAAAGGGCATCTTCAATGCGATGCTTCTTCTCTTTAAGCTCAGTTTCGGTGGGAGCGCCAACTTGAATAACTGCTACGCCACCAGAAAGCTTAGCTAAGCGCTCTTGGAGTTTTTCAATGTCATAATCAGAGGTGGTATCTTCGATTTCGGTCCGGATTTGATGAATCCGAGCGGAAATAGCTTCAGGAGTACCCTTACCATCAACAATGGTGGTTTCCTCTTTGGTTACGAGAACTTGACGGGCTTGACCGAGCATATCAATGGTGGTGTTCTCTAATTTGAGACCAACCTCTTCGCTAATTACGGTACCACCGGTTACAACTGCGATATCGTCAAGCATAGCTTTACGACGGTCACCAAAACCAGGAGCCTTAACTGCTACAACATTGAGGGTTCCTCTGAGTTTATTGAGTACTAAGGTTGCTAAAGCTTCCGCTTCAACATCTTCAGCAATAATCAAAAGAGGTCTACCAGATTGCATGGTTTTTTCTAAGATAGGCAAGATGTCAGCAATAGCACTGATCTTCCGATCTGTGATCAGGATATAAGGATCTTCTAAGGATGCTTCCATACGCTCTGTATCAGTAACCATGTAGTGGGACACATAACCCCGGTCAAATTGCATACCTTCCACCACTTCTAAAGTGGTACCAATGGTGTTAGACTCTTCTACAGTAATAACTCCATCTTTACCTACTTTTTCCATGGCATCAGCAATGAGGTTACCAATTTCAGTGTCACCAGCAGAAATAGAAGCAACAGAAGAGATAGCATCTCTGGTTTCAATTGGCTTTGCAACGCTTTGAATTTCAGCGACTACTGCCTCTACTGCCTGCTCAATACCGCGCTTAATAAAAATGGGGTTCGCGCCAGCGGCTACGTTTTTCAAACCTTCCCGCACAATAGCTTGGGCTAAAACAGTAGCAGTAGTGGTGCCGTCACCGGCGATATCATTAGTTTTGGTTGCCACTTCTTTAACTAATTGGGCACCTAAGTTTTCAAAGGCATCTTCTAGCTCGATTTCCCGAGCGATAGTTACACCATCATTAGTAATGGTAGGAGAACCATAGGATCTTTCTAGAACAACATTTCTTCCCTTAGGTCCTAGGGTTATCTTAACAGCATCAGCTAACGTATTTACGCCAGTCTCTAACTTTTTCCGGGCATCTTCCCGAAAGAGCAAATCTTTAGCCATACTCAGTCACCTTCCTCGTTAGTTTAGTCTATGATAGCAAGTAAATCCGTTTCTTTGAGAATAAGGAACTCTTCTCCTTGGTGCTTGATTTCGGTACCAGCATACTTAGCAAATAAAACCTTGTCACCAACCTTAACGGTCATGGGAATTAATTTGCCATCTTCATGTCTGCCTGGGCCCACGGCCTCGATTACACCCTGTTGTGGTTTTTCTTTAGCAGTATCTGGTACATAGATACCACTGGCGGTTTTTTCTTCTACCTCCACAACCTTTAAGACAACTCGATCTCCTAATGGTTTAATGTTCAACTATGTGTACCCCCTTATACTCTTTTGTTAGCACTCCCGAATGATGAGTGCTAAATCTATACCATATATTAATCAACCGGACCAATTTTTGCAAACCGGCAATACCTCCAAATAACCAACTAATTGGTTGTTTTAGCTCATTTTCCCACTTTATCTCGCATTTGCTCGTGTTATTGTCCTAAAGCTCCCCAACCTGTTTTTGGATCCCAAAAAACTACTCCCGAACTACAGTTACACTCAAGGCAAAAGTCTAAATCCTCAAACAACCCTAATTCCTGGAGGCGTAAGCCATGGGCACTGTTTTTAAGCTCCCCCAAGGGGGTGTTTGTCTGCACTAAACGGGCTACCTTAGCCCCATCCCCATAGCTAGTAATGGGGAGATAACTCATAATTAAACCGGCACACCAAGTGTCTTCTA